>CACXFB010000062.1 GCA_902766825.1 uncultured Lachnospiraceae bacterium | reverse complement strand
CAGCATCCTTTGTAATTTTCTCAGCTTCTTCGATAGAGCTGATACCATAGCTGTTAAGAACAGCATTAATCTGGTCAATTCTTCTTTCATATGATTCAAATAAAGCCATTTTCGTTTCTCCTTTCCTATTCAACTCTTGGGTCGATAATCTTAGCAGCATCAGCTACACGACCATACTGTCCTTTAGCCTTTTCCCATGCTGTGTTAGGATCATCACCTTTTTTAATAAAGTCTGTCATCTTTCCAAGAGAAACGAACTGATATCCGATTACTTCATCATTTTCATCAAGAGCGATACCTGTAACGTATCCTTCTGCCATCTCAAGATAGCGAACTCCCTTAGCCTGTGTTGCGTACATTGTACCAACCTGTGAACGAAGTCCTTTTCCTAAATCCTCAAGTCCTGCACCTACTGCAAGTCCGTCATCAGAGAATGCACTCTGTGTACGTCCGTAAACGATCTGGAGGAATAATTCTCTCATTGCTGTGTTGATTGCGTCACATACAAGGTCTGTGTTAAGTGCTTCAAGAATTGTCTTTCCCTGAAGAATCTCTGCAGCCATTGCTGCTGAGTGTGTCATACCTGAGCATCCGATTGTCTCAACTAATGCTTCAACAATAACACCATCCTTAACGTTAAGTGAGAGCTTGCAGGCACCCTGCTGTGGTGCACACCAGCCTACACCGTGTGTGAATCCTGAAATATCTTCAATCTTCTTTGAATGAACCCATTTTCCCTCCTCAGGGATAGGAGCAGGCTCATGCTTAGCGCCTTTAGCTACAGGACACATGTTTTCAACTTCCTTAGTGTAAATCATCATGAAACTCCTTTCAGATAAATAAATTCTACTATTTTGCTGTGGTGGCACACAGCACTGTTCTTATTTTGCCACAATTTTATTGATTAGTCTATACTTTGATTAAAGTTTTTCACCTTTATTTCTTATTTACAATATCCCCTTTTTTCTTGTAAATACTTCTTTGTGGCACATAACCTCTTACCATTGACAGTGGATATACGTTGGATTCTTTACCAATTACGGTTCCCGGATTGAGTACACTGTTGCATCCGACTTCAACATTATCGCCAAGTATTGCGCCCATTTTCTTAAGGCCTGTCTCGATTTTTTCGCCGTCTGCACTTATTGTTACAAGGCTCTTGTCAGACTTAACATTTGATGTTATCGAACCTGCACCCATATGCGACTTATGGCCGAGAATCGAATCACCGACATAATTGTAATGTGGTACCTGAACGCCATCAAAGAGGATAACGTTCTTAAGTTCTGTAGAGTTACCTACTACTGCACCTTCACCTACTATTGCATTGCCTCTAATAAATGCGCAGTGTCTTACTGTTGCATTTTTACCGATTATTGCAGGGCCGTTGATGTATGCGCTTGGAAATACTTCTGCGCTTTTTGCTATCCAGACATTGTCTGCAACTTTGTCATACTCTTCTTCTGGGAGTGTTGCTCCGAGTTCTAAAATGAACTTTCCTATCTCAGGGAGCACCTGCCATGGATACTCTTTGCTGTCTATAAGGCTTGCAGCCATGGTCTTTGAGGTGTCAAATAAATTCACGTTTTTTAAAGATTCCATATGAGGCTCCTTTCTTTTAGTCCACAGGCAGATGCACATGGCAGACCTTCTTTTTGCTCACCGGGCTTCGCCCGAAGGTGCGCAGACAGAAGACTGCCATGTACATTCGCCTTGTTGCATACAAGTGTTATAAATTTTCTCTTAAGATTATACAGTCAGGATTATACATCAGACTCCTAAACTGCTCCCCGGGCTTACGCCCGAAGTTGCGCAGTTTGGAAGCTGATATATAATTCTTCCTTCCATATTCAAAAAGATAAAGTAATATCTTACTTTACTCAAACTGTAGATAAAGTAACATTTTCACTGGGGATTTACTTTTATGTTTTCTTTTCCGCTGGCGACTACTAGCGAAATTTCATTTTTCTTGTACGCCTAGTAATTTCCCATCGGCAACTACTAGCGAAATTTCATTTTTCTTGTACGCCTAGTAATTTCCCGCAGGGGACTACTAGCAAAATTTCATTTTTCCTGTACGCCTAGTAATTTCCCGTCGGCGACTACTAGCAAAATTTCATTTTTCCTGTACGCCTAGTAATTTCCCGCTGGCGACTACTAGGGAATTTTCATTATTCTTATTCTCCTAGTAATTTCCCGCAGGGGACTACTAGCGAAATTTCATTTTTCCTGTACGACTAGTAATTTCCCGTCGGCGACTACTAGCAAAATTTCATTTTTCCTGTACGCCTAGTAATTTCCCGCTGGCGACTACTAGCGAAATTTCATTTTTCTTGTATGACTAGTAATTTCCCGTCGGCGACTACTAGCGAAATTTCATTTCTCTTGTACGCCTAGTAATTTCTCGTCGGCGACTACTAGGGAATTTTCATTAATCTTATTCTCCTAGTAATTTTCCGCAGGGGACTAGGTAACGACCCTGGGGCGAAAAATGTATATTCCCAAAATATATATTCTAATGTCCGTACAGAATAAAAAAGGTAATTATTCCATTGTCTACAATCTAAGATAAAGTAATATCTTAATATCCTATCATTTACGTACACGGGCGGTGATTGGTATGGCAGCCTCATTTAGAGCGAATGTCATATGGCATTCGCTTGCAACTTCGGGCGAAGCCCGGTGAGCAACAAAGAGGTCGGGCATACAAATCCCGCCGTCACATATCAAAGCATATATAAAATACCCTTAGCTTCTAAGCTCAACTCCAAGCTTGTTAAGGCCTGCAAGAATCTTATCCATAACTTCGTTAATGTCCTTATCCTCAAGTGTTCTGTCCTTAGCTCTGAAAACAATTGAGTAAGCCATTGACTTGTATCCCTGTGCAATCTGTGAACCCTCGTAGATATCGAAGAGCTTGTAGCTTTCAAGAAGCTTACCGCCGTTCTTGCGGATAACTGCCTCAACATCGCCTGCAAGGATTTCCTTCTTCATTACCATACTGATATCACGGGTTACTGCAGGATAATTTGCAATTCCTTTGTATTTATAGTCAAATGATGATTTCTCAACAAGTTTTAAGATGTCGAGTGTTGCAACATAAGCCTTTGTTCCAAGGTCATAGTTGCCTGCAACTATAGGATGTACTTCTCCGAGGTAACCGATTACTTCGTTGTTGAGTACAACCTCAGCCTTACGTCCCGGATGAAGGAATGGAAGTTCAGCTTTTGGATTAAATGTAAGAAGTCCTTTAATTCCAAGCTTTTCGATGATTTCTTCAATAACACCTTTGAGGTTGAAGAAGTCACCGTCTCCGAAGAATCCGAGAGATATCTGGCTTCTCTCATCAGGAAGTTCTGTGAGAGGAAGCGCCTTTGGAAGATAGATGTTACCTATCTCGTAAAGCTTAACGTTCTTGTTTCTTCTATTGAAGTTAGTTGCAAGTGATGTAAGCATTCCGTTAAGCATTGTTGTTCTCATGATAGAATAATCTTCTCCAAGAGGATTTGAGATTGTTACCACATCTCTTAATTTATCGTCTGCAGCTATAAGGAGTTTGTCATATACCTTTGGACTTTCAAATGAGTAGTTCATTGACTCATTGAATCCAAATGATTCAACTATGCCACGGATTATCTGCTCTATTCTAAGCTTGTAAGACATTTTTCCAGGTGTTGCTGTTCCCTGTGGAAGTGATACAGGAATCTTGTCATATCCGTAGAATCTTGCAATCTCTTCTGCGATGTCGGCATCACAGTTAAGGTCCTGTCTCCATGTAGGAACGACAATCTCATCTGTAGCCTCGTCATATCCCATGTCGATTGCCTTAAGGTAAGTAATCATTGTCTCTTTGTCAATGTCTGTTCCAAGAAGCGCATTGTATTTGTCAGGAACGAGTTTAAGTCTCTTTTCCTGCCATGGCTGTGGGTAAATGTCAACGCAACCGCCGACAACTTCTCCGGCACCAAGCTCATTTATAAGCTGACAAGCTCTGTTAATTGCTTCCATTGCTGTATTTGGCTCAAGTCCTTTTTCGAACTTGCTCTGTGCATCGGTACGCATTCCGAGTTTCTTGCCTGAAAGTCTGATGTTGGTTCCGTCAAAGCATGCTGCTTCAAAGAGCATTGTCTTAACATTGTCTGTTATCATTGAGTTTTCTCCACCCATGATACCTGCGATACCAACAGGCTTCTTTCCGTCACAAATCATAAGAATTGATGAGTCAAGTTCTCTTTCCTGACCGTCAAGTGTAACGAATTTTTCGCCGTCATTTGCACGTCTTACAACAATCTTTTTATCCTCGATTGTATCAAGATCGTATGCATGCATTGGCTGAGAGTATTCTTCCATTACGTAGTTAGTTATATCGACAATGTTGTTGATTGGTCTGATTCCAACCGAACGAAGTCTTTGCTGCATCCAAAGAGGTGATGGAGCAAGCTTGATATTTTTAACTACTCTTGCTACATATCTCTTACACAAATCATTGTCCTGTACGTCAACACTGATGTAATCAGAAGTCTTTTCATCATTTTCCTTAACCTCAACAACAGGTGGTACAAATGGCTTTCTAAATGTTGCTGCTGCCTCTCTTGCGATTCCAAGAACACCAAAGCAGTCAACTCTGTTAGATGTAATCTCGTATTCGAAAATGACATCATCCATGCCAAATACACTGATTGCACTCTGACCGATCTTAACATCTGCATAATCAGGATTGTCATTGAAAATGTAAATGCCGTCCTCAGGTGCTTCAGGGAACATATTGCGGTCTGAACCAAGCTCTTCGATTGAGCACATCATTCCGTTAGACTCAACTCCACGAAGTTTACCTTTCTTAATCTTGATTCCGCCAGGTGTCTTGCTTCCGTCATGTCCGCCGGCAACTCTTCCGCCGTCAAGAACAACAGGAACTATTGCACCTTCAAATACATTTTTTGCACCTGTAACAATCTGTGTAGATGTGCCTTCTTCATCAATCTGAACCTGACAAACAACTAATTTATCAGCGTCCGGATGTTTGTCAATCTTTAAAATCTTTCCTACGATTATTTTCTCTAAATCTGCATCAAGCTTTTCATAACCTTCAACTTTAGTACCTGTAAGAGTCATGGCATCAGTGTATTCCTGTGCACTGCATTCAAGCTCCGGTACATATGCTTTTATCCATGATAATGAAGTATTCATGTAATCCTCCTATTCCTTTCCCTGCTTAGAACTGCTCTAAGAAACGTGTGTCATTTTCGTAAAGAAGTCTCATGTCATCTATTTCATACTTAAGAAGGGCGATTCTCTCAAGTCCTACACCAAATGCAAATCCGGTGTACTCATTAGGGTCGATTCCGCTCATTTCAAGTACGTGTGGGTGAACCATACCGCATCCGAGAATCTCAATCCAGCCTGAGCCTTTACACATTCTGCAGCCTTTTCCACCGCATTTGAAACATGAAACATCCACTTCTGCACTTGGTTCCGTGAATGGGAAATGATGTGGTCTGAATTTAACTTTTGTATCTTCACCAAAAAGCTCTTTTGCAAACTCAGCAAGTGTTCCTTTAAGGTCTGCAAATGTAATATTTTTATCAATTACAAGTCCTTCAATCTGATGGAATGAAGGTGAGTGTGTTGCATCAACTTCGTCCGCTCTGAAAACTCGTCCCGGTGCAATCATTCTGATTGGGAGTTTACCCTTTTCCATCTCATGAACCTGAACTGAAGATGTCTGAGATCTAAGAAGAATTTTATTAGGGCTTACAACATAAAATGTATCCTGTTCATCCTTTGCAGGGTGATTGTCAGGAATATTGAGTGCCTCAAAATTATAGTAATCATATTCAACCTCAGGGCCTTCAACTACCTCGTATCCAAGGCCGACAAAGATTCTTTCCACTTCCTCAAGGGCAATCGTATTAGGATGACGATGTCCCATTGCAGGCTTCTTAGAAGGCAATGTAACATCGATAGTCTCTGCTTCAATCTGTGCCTTCATTGCAAGAACCTCAAATGCCTTTTTCTTCTCTTCAAGCTTCTCTTCTAGTGTTGCTCTTGCCTCATTTACAAGCTGACCAACCTTTGGTCTGTCCTGCGGTGCAACATCCTTCATTGATTTTAACACCTGTGTGAGCTGTCCCTTCTTTCCAAGGAAACTTACCCTGATTTCATTAAGCTTATCCAGCTTATCTGACTGTTCAATCTGACTTAGCGCATCATCAACAATGCTTTTAAGTTGTTCCTTCATCTAAAATCTCCTTTCTGAAAACAAACGTTATAAATAATATAAAAAAGTCCCATTGCAATAAATGCAATGGGACGAAATTATCCGCGGTACCACCCTGATTCCTGCGACGCAGGCACTTAATATGCGTAACGAGCATGGACGCAGGCTCCTACTGTGATTCAAAGCCCGGGCTTGGGTGTGAATGTCAATGATATCAGGAACATAAGGAAGTTCTCAGCCGGTGGCTTCCTCTCTCTGAATGAAAGATACCATCTGTGCTTTCGCTGCACCTTCATAGCCTTTGGTTATGAAAAATCTGAATTTATTGTAACACATAAATCTTGCATGTCAAGATTTTCATTTCAACTTTGTATCAGCTCCATGCGGAATAATAATTCTTACCATTCACAGTCTTGTATGTCCTGATTCTAAAGTAAAACTTTTTATTCGAAGCCAAGTTATTAATTGTTAGCGAATTTCTATTGCTACCTTTAACCGCAACTGTCTTGTTGCCACTTTTAAAAGTTGGCGAACTACTATACATAATCTGATATCCTGTAGTTTGTACCGTCTGCTTTATCCATATAGCTGTAATTTTATTACCATCTCTCTTTACGCTGGAATACTTAGTACCTTTTGGAGCAATTTCAAATGTCTTGGTTATTGTTCCGCTACATCTTCCTTTTCCTTTTATGGTTACAGTTGCAGTACCCACTTTTACATTATTAGCATAAGAAAGCGTGTAATCTGTATTCGATTTTAAAGTATTTTATTATAACTTATTAGTTTTTCTTTATTATTCATTTCCCATCCATGTCCATTTATCATATATTTTTTCATTTTCTATTAGATATTCATCTTCAATTGTAATTTTCTCAGCTTCCTCATCAGACAAAACGTTCCAATCAATTATATATATTTTTATAACAGAAAAATCCGAAGATAATTCAATAGTACACGTTCTGTGAAATGTTTCATCGTCAATATCATACTGTTTTTTTGAATTCTTAACCTCTCCATCCCATACTATCTCATACATGCCTTCATCATCTACCCCAAAGCATCCTTCGCAGACTCCTTCGCTCAGTTCATATCTGTCTATTTTTATTCTACCCTCAAACGTTCCATCTGCGATATTTCCTTTACCTCTTATCACAGCTCTGGTTCTTCCGGAAATGCCTGGATGGCTTTTAATATTAGGGTTTTCATCATATATAAAGACATCATCACTAAAATTTATTTCAACATCTTCATATTTTACTTCACTGTCTTTGTCTGTTTCGTCCACCTCTTCGCCATCTTCATATATGCCGCAAATCCACACAAACTCATGTGATAAATCTACATCCTCATCTTCAGTTGATTCATTCATCTTTTCTTTCTCTTCATCTGTATATATGTACCACTTCTCAAATTCTATTTTTGCATTATTTTTATCCATATTCAGATAAATGACATAGCTGCACGTCATTAAATCATTAAATTTTCTCCCCTTTTTATCCTGCAATTTATCACTTTTTTTCGGTTCACTACAAAATATTTTATATGTACCATCATCATTTTTTTCAACATCCCCTGCATCTTTACCCACTGCCTCAATATACACAGACTCATCTCCATCAACTTTAACTGTTCCCTCAAAACGTTTGTGAGTCATGTTAACTTTGCCTTCTATTTTCATGTTAGCAGTTCCGATAATCTTTGCTTCATCATCTTCAGGATCCATGTCAAAAATATTGCATTCCCTGTTTATTGAAATATCAAATACATCCTCGCTGTCATTAACATCATCTGTTTTCTTGTTCTTTTCATTAATTTCAATACGTGTTTCATCCTCTTCAGCATCATTCCTGACACTTCTATTCATAAAAAACAATGCCATTCCTGCAAGTCCGATTATTAATACCACCATCAATATAGCTGCCACAACACCGTTCGATTTCATCAGTTTCTTTCTCCTATCCCCATTGTAAATCAATTAGCACTTTATGTATTTTATTACTTCTTTTACGGTTATGTCAACT
>CACXFB010000061.1 GCA_902766825.1 uncultured Lachnospiraceae bacterium | reverse complement strand
GGATTTTCAGATAGATCAAGTCTGGTATATATTTCTGAATGGTTTTCTTATTAAAATCCAAATACTTGACATCAAAACGGCAATAATGAGTTTATGGAATGGAATCTATGAATATCACAAAGGTTTTGTTCTTGTTAATGAGAAAAAGAGTACGATGTTTGAGTTTGGTAGTGATTCTCGTGATGAGGAAAACTATTTATTCGATAAATATCCGCTAATACAGTAACAATGAAGGATAGTAAGATTGAGATAGTACCACATGTGCCACAGACAGGTAAGAAATCAGGAACGATGCCATTTGGCGTATTATTTTCTATTATTGAGGGGATTAGTGGAATTATTTTAAAAAGAAAAATTTTTTTGAAAGTTAAAGAATATTTAGATAAGTTTATTCGTGGGAATTGCCTACTCTAAATGGGTGGGCGAATCCTAAATAATGTGTCATGGAAGAGAATGGTGTGGTATAATGAGTGGAGTTAGTGTATTAACTTTTTAGATAATTGTTAAAAGAGGAAATGAAAAATGAGTTTTGTTTTTGTAGCACTTGGTGGCGCATTAGGAGCAGTTGCGAGATATGCAATAAGTCTTTTACCGGTGAAAACACAGTTTCCAATGCTTACATTGGTAACCAATATACTTGGTGCGATTTTAATAGGATTTATTGTGGGATTAACAGATAAAAAATCAGATGTATCACCTAATATGGTTCTCTTCTGGAAGACGGGTGTATGTGGTGGATTCACAACATTTTCAACTTTTTCACTTGAGGCATACAAGTTGCTTGAAAACAAAGCATATGCCCTTGGAGGAGTATATGTAGCATTAAGCATTTGCTGCTGTATTTTCGGTATCTTATTAGGGAAAAAACTGGCGACAATAATTGGATAGTCGTAAGTTATCTCGCAATTTTTCTGTTCATAATGGCGTTCTGTTTTGGAACTTTGGACGAACAGATTGAATTCTTCTGTGAAAAATAACTTTTAATATATTCGAATAAGCAAAATCAGGAGGATATGGATGCAAATCAAAATAAGTATGACTTTGAGAATGAGTAGGGTAGCTTTTGGACAGACGGTTTAGAAGTGAAAGAAAGTACTCTTCTAATGTGTAAGAAATTGTGATAATATTTTAAAGTATAAAATATTGTAATGAAGATATATGAAAAGTTATGATAGAGAAATAATTTATATATTTTGATGTGGAGAATAATGAAATGTTTTTAAGTTTTGAATCACAGGATGAAAGAAGTAAATATGGCGGTTCTTGTTTTATAGAATTACAGTTTTGTCTTTTACCAACATCGGCAACCTTAAAAGATATTTTGAACAACTATGAATATTGGAGAGACGATTCTATATATGTGCATGGGGATTCACCAATTTATACCGAGTATAAGGATGTTTTTGAAAATGGTATCCATCAAAATATGTCAGAAGGTGGGTTTGATTATTGTGGTATTACATACTATAAAGCAGAACAAATCGATGCCATAATAAAACGTGCGAAGAAATTGAAGCCTGAAGGCTATAGTATACTAACTGATTGGCTAGTAAAAGCAAAAGGGTATAATGGTTTTTATATTCTTGGAATATAAAAACCATTATATTTCTAGTATAACCGTCAGTAATTAACTCCACGTTTTAGAGATAATGTTTCAACATATTTTAGTCAAAGGAGGCGTTATTTTAGCGCTTTTTTCTTGTAAGATTTCACAGAATGTGTACTCTTTGTCCATATCTGCACTGGAAAATCAGGTGCATGTATGCGGATGTCCGTTTTTATGCCAAATTTACAGGGTAAGATTAGTAGGGGAAAATATCAGGAGAGATTAGTAGAATTATGAATAAAAGGATAGTATATATTGCATTAACATTAATCCTGTTGGCGGTAGAGGTGCTTATTGCATTATTTGTTCACGACTCATTTGTACGTCCTTACATTGGGGATGTACTTGTTGTAATTGTTCTTTATACGTTTGTGAGAATAATTATGCCGGAAGGAGTGAAGCTTCTGCCGGTATACATATTTATTTTTTCTGTGGTTGTTGAAGTGTTGCAGTTTTTTGATGTTGTAAGATTACTTGGACTATCAGACAGCAGATTTTTCAGTGTGCTTATAGGAGGAACATTTGACTTAAAAGATATAGTCTGTTACGGAGTAGGATGTGTTATATTAATGGCAACTGCAAATATAGGGAATATTTTTGTGAAATAACAGTGGAAAAGTTCCCTATAGAATTTAAAATGAATTTTTTTTAGATAAATACTTGACTGTAAACCTTGTTTATAGTCTATTGTGGCAGTTAAGGGAGGCAAATTGTTCCCCAAAAACCACATTAGGAGGTATTTTATTATGACAATTAAAGAAGCAGAAGAATTGCTTAAAATTCCCAGAGCAACAATCAGGTATTATGAGAAAGAAAAATTGATTGATCCAAAGCGTGGGGAGAATGGCTATAGAGAATATGATGATAAGGATATTGCGACGTTAAAGAAGGTAATTATATGTCGAAAACTGGGTTTGCTGGTTTCGGAGATTGAAGATATTCTTGATGGTTCGAAAACGCTAGAGGACGCGTTGACGGAAAATGTGACTCGACTTGAGAAGCAATTAGCTGAACTTAACGGAGCAATTTCACTTTCAAAGACGATTTGCCAAAATACAGATGGAATAGAATCATTTGATGAAAACTATTTTTGGGAGGAAGTCAACCGCGAAGAAGCAAAGGGAAGTCGTTTTATGGATATTGCGACTGAATATGGCTGGTAATGGGGATTTTGGTAAGTTGCAGTTATAGAGTAATTTAATGATAAGAAAAAAGCAGTATAGACAACAGAAAAATATTAATATATAATACGAGTATAATTTTTTTTCGGAGGATTTTGCATGTTAATTGTTGTAATGGAGAAAATCGCAAAGTAAATATTGCAGGGTGATTTTTAGTTTTACGCTTGAAGTCTGCCCGTTTGTTGGCAAATGAATGCCGACGTTTTCGCCTTACAACTGCTTTATATTATCGTGCTTATTATGACCATAGTATCTTAATGCATTTAAGGTTACTATGGTTTTTTGCATTTTAAGGCGTTTTCATAAGGTTTATTTAAATGTTTTGGAATGAAAGGAAAACGAAGAAAATGAATATAGAAAAACAGATTGAATTTGATAAAGTAAAAGAGATTTGGGCCGGGCTTGCAGTGACAGACCATGCCAGGAAAATGATAAAGGACACGACGATATCGGTATCCGAGACTGAGTTAATGTGCAAAATAAAGGATACGACGGATGCCAGATTTCTTCTTGAAAAATTAGGAACACCGCCACTTCAGAATATAACCGAGATGAAAGATGTGCTTACTATAGCTGAAAAAGGAGACTGTCTGACTCCGTATCAGTTAGAGAGGGTAAGCAGTGTTCTTGTCGCTATAAAGAGACTTAAGGATTATCTGATAAGAGGAAAGATTTATCAAAATTCACTTGCTTATTATGAAGAGAATCTGGATGGCGTAGATGATCTTAGAAAAGAAATAACCGATAAAATCAGAAACGGAATTGTTGATGACTATGCATCAAAAGAATTGGAGCAGACAAGAAGACAGATAGCAAAATGCGAAGAACTCATGAAACAAAAAGCCGAGCAGGTGTTACGCGCCGGCAAGGAATATATGGCGGATAATTACTGTACATTTCGAAACGGCAGAATATGCGTCCCGGTAAAAAAGGACTGCAAATTTAAAGTGCAGGGAAGCGTTATCGATAAATCCGCATCGGGAAGCACTTTATTTATCGAGCCTGTCAGTGTATCAAAGTATTATGAGGAGTTGCAGCTTTTAAAGATAAGTGAAGAAAACGAAGTATACAGAATATTGTATGAATTATCAGCGGGAGTAATGGCATATATTCCTGCGTTAAATGATGATATCGTAATGCTTGAAAAACTCGATTACATTTTCTCAAAAGGCAAGTTAAGCATCGATATGGATGGCAGCGAGCCGGTCATTAACACGCAAAGAAGAATAAAACTTAAAAGTGCCAGACATCCGTTGATGAATATAAATGAAGCTGTTCCACTGCAGTTTGAAATTGGTGAGGATATAAGAGGTATCGTCATAACAGGACCTAATACCGGTGGAAAGACCGTTGCAATCAAGACGGTCATGCTTAACTGCATTATGGCGCAATGCGGTCTTCATGTTACTTGTGAGAGTGCAGATATTTGCATGAACAGCGAATATCTTTGCGATATTGGAGACGGACAGAATCTGTCCGAAAATCTGTCTACATTTTCTGCGCATATTACAAATGTGTTGGATGTGTTGTCAAAGGCTGATAAAGACAGTTTTGTTATTATGGATGAACTCGGTTCCGGAACTGACCCGACAGAAGGCATGGGAATTGCGATTGCCATTTTGGAGGAGCTAAAAAAGAGCGGAGCAATTTTCCTTGTTACGACACATTATCCTGAAGTAAAGGAGTACGCTTCAAAAACAGAAGGGCTCATTAACGCAAGAATGACATTTGACAAGGAAACTTTGCGCCCGACTTACCAGATGATAATTGGCCAGGCGGGAGAAAGCTGCGCATTTTATATCGCAGACAGGCTTGGAATGCCTCACGAAATGTTGAAAGTGGCAATAGATGCGGCATACGGAAAAGATGCCATAAAAGATTATAAATTTCACGGAACGGACAACATAATCGTTAAGAAAAAAACAGCCAAAATCAGTACGGCAAAAAAGATTACCGGTAAAAATGAGCTTGTGGGCAAATTTAAAATCGGTGACAGCGTAATGATTTATCCGGATAAAAAGATTGGCATTGTCTGCAGCCTGGTTAATGAGAAAGGTGTACTAAGAGTCCAGCTGCAAAATAAGAAAATATGGATTAACCATAAGAGGGTGAAGCTTCATGTTGCGGCTAAGGAACTGTACCCGGAGGATTATGATTTTTCAATTATATTTGAGAGTGTAGAGAATCGTAAAAAACATCATGATATGCAAAGAAAGTTCACAGATGATATAATAGAAAATGAAGAGTAGGTTTGTATAGTTGATGATGTGTTTTTTGGGAGGTGGTGGCATGAGCTCATTTGAAAATACGGATGATGAATACGAGTACTGCACCAGATGCGATGCTAACCTTACGTTGCAAAAAGGATACAGCAATGACCTGCCGTACTGGGTTTGCAAGGGGTGCGGCGAAATGCTGATTAATCCTAATGTAAATGCAGAGGATGACATTGCGTGGATATGTGACAAATGTGGTGCAATGTTGAATATTCAAAAGGGATTTGAAGATAATAACGGTGAATGGTTCTGTGCGGAGTGTGGCTACAAATGCATTATCGATGAAAGTGAACTGTATGATTTTGAAGATGAATATCAGACGCAGCTTCAAAATCCGTACAGAGGGCTTAGCGATGAGGATGTGCTGGCACTTTCCATGTATCAGGAAATTGAATACATTGATGACCGTGTGGATATCATTTTAGTAAAAAATCCTGACAATGGCAGATTGTACATAAAAAAGCTGTTGGCCGTCTACAACCGTAGTATATACGAATATCTGAAGGAAAATCCCATAGCACATATGCCAAGGATAGTCGAGGTTTACGAGAGCGCAAACTGTCTTATCGTGATTGAGGAATACATAGAAGGCAGGACGGTAGCCCAAATAATGGATGAGGCGTTAGGTGGAGAGGCTGACAAGATAAAAGATGAGGAAAAATACAAGGTAAAATATGAGGCAGAAAATATAGGGATTGAGCAGGCAGAAGCAATAAGGATTACAAAAGACTTATGCGAAATACTTGATAACCTGCACAACCTGCCTGCGCCTATCATACATCGTGACATCAAGCCATCTAATGTTCTCGTAACATCCGGTGGGGAAGTGTTTTTACTCGATATGAATGTGGCCAAATGGTATGACCCGGATGAGTCGGATGATACAAGATACCTTGGCACAAGACTGTATGCGGCACCCGAGCAGGCCGGCTTTGGCCTGTCGGCGTCTTCAACAAAGACTGACATATATGCGGTTGGAGTGCTACTTAATGTAATGTTAACCGGTGCATTTCCAAAAGAAAAGCGTGCAACTGGTAAGATATGGGACGTAATTAAACGATGCATAAGCCTCGATGCCGACAAAAGATATACGGCAGGGGAGCTTCGGGAGGCACTAGGTGGAGCGGGGGGTGGAACGGGGGACGGTTCCTCGTTCCAAAACAAGTAGATAAAGAGCCAGTGGAACGAGGAACCGTCCCCCGTTCCACACTCAACCAACAGTTGAATGCCTAAAAATCAACTGTTGGTACATTTTTTTTTGTGATTATTCGTGATAAGTTGTCAGCAAGGAGGACAAAGAAATGAGTCAGGAGACCATAGGAAAATTTATTGCAACATGTAGAAAAGAAAAAAATTTAACACAGGTGCAGGTTGCCGACGCACTCGGAATTACCAACCGCGCAGTTTCAAAATGGGAGACCGGAAAAAGTGTTCCGGATGTTTCTATAATGATAGAATTGTGCGAGATGCTTGGAATCAGTGTAAATGAATTATTGTGCGGAAGGCATCTGGACAGTGAGGAGGAAAAAATGGCTAACGATAATAATGTAGTAAAAGTAACAATTGCAAAGAAAAAAATCGGAAATCTTCGAATTGCGACCGAATGTCTTGTTTTATCTGGTATAATAATAGGAACAACATTCGCTAAAGTTATGGCACATACAAAAGCGCAGATTATTGCCGCAATAGTTATTGGAGCTTTTGTATCGGGATACGGAATGTGGATGAGAGTGAAGCTTAGAAAAATATGCAATGACATGGAAGACTAAAGGAGACAAAGGATGAACTACACCAACATTGTTAACGGACCGGCTAACGCATCAGTTATTGTTCAGGGATGCATGCGTATGACGGATTTGTCAAAGGAAGATGCAGCTAATGTTATTCGAACATCATTTGAATGTGGCGTGAACTTTTTCGATCATGCTACATGTTATGGCAACGGTGAAGCTGAGAAAAGGTTTGCACAGGCATTTCCTCTAACGGGACTCAAAAGAGAGGATATCTATATACAGAGCAAATGTGGAATTATGATTGATGAACATGAATTTGACTGGACTAAGGAAAATATTATATCAAGTGTTGATGCAAGTCTTATGAGATTAAATGTTGAATATCTTGATACACTGCTTCTTCACAGACCGGATTTGCTGTTTGATCCTGCAGAAGTTGCGCAGGCATTTGACGAACTGGAAAAGTCGGGGAAAGTTCGATGGTTTGGTGTAAGTAATCTTGTTCCGATGCAGCTAGAATTATTAAAGAAATACGTTAAGCAGCCGCTTGTCATTAATCAGGTACAATTTTCACTTGATCAGTCGCAGCTTATTGACCAGGCACTTTATATGAATAACAAGACAACCGATTTTTCACTAAATCGCGATGGTAATGTTTTAGACTATTGCAGAATAAATGATATTACAATTCAGGCGTGGTCACCATTGCAGTTTGGAATGTTTGGAGGAACATTTATCGACAATCCGAATTTTGCAGGACTTAACGAAGTGCTTGAAAAGTTTGCAAGAAGAGAAGGTGTGTCAAAGACCGCGATTGCGATTGCATGGATTTTGCGTCATCCGGCTAAAATTCAGCCAATTATAGGATCGATGAACCCTGCACATATAAAAGATGCGTGTGACGCTGTGAAAGTAAAATTGTCTCATCATGACTGGTATGAATTATATCTTGCTTCAGGAAAATTTCTGCCTTGAGTCGATAAATATTTTCGGTTAAAATATAACTAATCAGTCAACGGAGAAGTTCTGAAACGGGGGACGGTTCTTCGTTCCATTGCTTGGAACGAAGAACCGTCCCCCGTTTCAGAACCTCTCCAATTGACTCACACGTTGATTTATTTATTAAAAAAAGGAGATTTTAAAAATGTACCCTTATATTATTATTGGCGTAATTGTGTTACTTGTAGTTTGGTTTATAACCAGTTATAACAAATTGATACGTGGTAAGAATAAGACAGAGGAAGCTTTTTCAACTATGGATGTGTATATGAAGAAGCGTTACGACCTTATTCCTAATCTGGTAGAGACAGTAAAGGGATATGCAAAGCACGAAAGCGAGACATTGGAAAAGGTCATTGCTGCAAGAAATTCAGCCACGGCTTCCGTATCTATGGAAGAGCGCATGCAGAATGAGGCGGCTGTAAGCGGGGCAATTAAGAACATTTTTGCACTGGCAGAAAGTTATCCTGATTTGAAGGCAAATGAGAATTTTGTTGACTTACAGAATCAGCTTAAGAAAGTGGAAGAAGATATTGCCAATTCCAGAAAGTACTATAATGCAGTAGTAAGAGACTTTAATAATCTTGTTATGACTGTACCGACCAACTTTGTTGCATCTATGTTTAAATTTGAGAAACAGCCTATGTTTGAGGTTGAAAATGAGGCAGAAAGAAGAAATGTGCAGGTGAATTTTTAATGAATAAAAAGGGACCTTTCAAGCTGGTCGCCGGATTGATTTTTATTCTTTGCATATTCCTTCCGGTGGCAAAGGTTCAGGCTGAGGAATATGAGGATTCAGATCCATACGATATGGTGACGGAAAGATTTGATGTAACAGCGGAATTTGATAAAAGCCATACTGCTGTGGTTACAGAGGAGATTGAGGTGGATTTTCGCAGCAGTCATCACGGAATCGTAAGAAATATTCCTATCGCGTTGGACGGAACATATGATATTAAGGACATATCTGTAGAAGACTATAAATACGATGTTGAAAAGTCAGGCAACAATACGGTAATACGTATCGGAGATGAAGATAAGTATCTTACAGGAAGTCATACTTATGTTATTCATTATAAGCTGGAGTATTACCAGGATGATGATAAAGAAGTGGATTTCCTTGCGCAGAACATGCTGCCGACGGAATGGGAGACATCTATCAGAAGTTCTGTTTTAACACTTATCATGCCTGAGACAATTGATTTGAATAACATGCAGATTTATGCCGGCAAATATGGCGAAGATGATGAAAACGCATGGAAAGATATGTTTAATCTAACTGCCTATGATAATAAATTGGTATTAGAAGGCAGCGGACTTGCACAGGGGTATGGTGTAACTCTTAGGGATGATCATCTTCCTGACGGATACTGGTCACAAGCAGAAAGTTATATTAGTAATCATAAAATGTCGTTTACGATAATTGTAATCCTACCGGTATTATTTGCACTGCTTTCGGTTGTTTTATGGGTTTTATACGGAAGAGACCAAAAGATTGTGGAAGTGATAGAATTTTATCCTCCTGACAATATGACACCTGCTGAGGTAGGTTATGCGTTAGATGAAGAACTTGAAGATTCTGAAATGATGACTATGGTATTTTATCTTGCGGATAAAGGATATATTACTATCGAGAAGGAAAAAGAGCATTTTATACTTCGCAAGGTAAATGAAATAGGGGAAGAAGAACCTGATTATGTGAAAACCTTTTTTAAAGGGATGTTTAATAAAAAAGCAACATTTAATACATCAAGACCGGCTAGTTCATTCAGAACGACGTTTGATAAAGCAAAAGATGAAGTAATATCAAGTTATAAAGAAAAATATGGAGAGGTATTCAGCAGTGAATCGTGGCTGTGTCGTGTTGTCTGTATTTTCCTTATAATTGTGAGTATGGGATTATATAGTGTTTTGATGGATGGTATTGATGGAATATATATGTCTGTAATCTTTGTTGCAATTTCTGTCAGTGGTATGATGAAGGCTTGGAAAGGATTTGACGCTACAAGCTCAAAAAACGCAAATAATCCATTTAAGATTGTAATTGGATATATTGTATTTGTTGCAGGCATAGTTTTACTTTTATGGGTTTATGATTATTACCCTATAAAATCTCATGTATATGTTTATGTACTTTGTCTGTCCATTGTTTTCTTTATGTCATTGATAATGGAACAACGTACAGAAAAAAGTGTAAAGATTATGGGAAGATTAAAAGGATTTCGAAGATTTATTAAAGATGCGGAATATGACAGAATTTTGGCTTTGTCAGAAGAAGATCCACAGTATTATTATCATATTCTTCCGTATGCGGCGATTTTGGGGTTGCAGACGGAATGGACAAAACATTTTGAGAACATGAAAATTCCAAAACCAGGCTGGTATGATTCAGATGATACATCATTTTTATTTTCAACCATAATGTTTAACGAAATGATAGATTCATGTACAAAATCTGCTGTCCCACCTACACCATCTTCCGGAAGTTCCGGTGGATATTCCGGCGGTTCATCCGGCGGTGGCTTCTCCGGTGGTGGAGGAGGCGGCGGCGGTGGCGGCGGCTGGTAAACAGGGCGGTGAAACAGGGGGGTGAAACAGGGGGACGGTTCCTCGTTCCATTGTTTTGGAACGAGGAACCGTCCCCAGTTTCACTCCCCCGTTGATTCCATCATTAGTATAGTAGGAGGTATATAAAATGAATGAAACATTAAAAGTGTTAGAGACGAGAAGAAGCTGCAGAGCATTTAAGACTGATATGATCAAAGATGAAGAGCTTAAAGCAATAGTTAAGGCAGGAACCTATGCTGCCACGGGAATGGGAAAGCAAAGCCCGATTATAATAGCCGTTACAGATAAGAATTTAAGAGATGAGATTTCTAAAGAAAACAGAAAAATCGGTGGATGGGATGAAGGCTTTGACCCGTTCTACGGAGCACCGGTTATTCTTATAGTGCTTGCCAAAAAAGAGGTCCGTACACATGTTTATGATGGTTCTCTGGTAATGGGAAATCTTATGAACGCTGCTCAGAGTCTTGGAGTGGCAAGCATCTGGATTCACAGGGCAAAAGAAGAATTTGAATCTGATTTTGGCAAGAACATTCTTAAGAAACTCGGAATAGAAGATGAATACGAAGGAATTGGTCATTGTGCACTTGGATATGCCGCACAGCCACCAAAAGAAGCAGCACCAAGGAAAAATGACTATGTATATTACATCTGAAACAGGGGACGGTATCAGTAATGGAAAACAAACCAACGAACGAACTTGACAGTCTATTGGAAAATATAGATATGAATCACATTAAAGATTATCTTGAAGAGAATAAAAGATATCTGGCTGATGAGAAAAAAGAATTCTATTATTACATAAAAGATGTCCTGTATGAGAAAAACATCATGCTAAAAGACGTATATGCATTTGCAGGAATTTCTTCCGGCTTCGGAAGTAAGATAATATCAATGGAAAAGCATACTAAGGACAGAGATATTATTATAAGGATTTGTGTAGCAGGGCATTTTGCATTGAATGAAATTAACAGGGCATTAAAACTTTATGGAATGAGTGAATTGTATTCCAAAAATCCAAGGGATGCCGTTATAATCGTTGCAATCAACAAGCGAAAATATAACCTTTATGATATAGACGAGAAACTAAAAGAATTAGGGCTCAAAGCGATTATGCCAAAGGAGTGAAACGAGGGACGGTTCCTCGTTTCAAACAATGGAACGAAGAAACGTCCCTCGTTTCATTCCGAATTAATGCTTTTTAAAAAACGAAGTGTTTTTTTAAGAGATTCTTCGATGGATATATCAAGCCAATTTTTATTGGATTTTTTTAATTGTGAGATGTATTCAGAGTTTGAAAACATTCGTTCAATACGATAGATAATATCATCCATTGAGTTTATGTTGCGTAGACTATCATCGTCAATAATATAATTTTTTATACACATTTTAAGCTGGCTGATTTTCACATAATCACTTAAATAGCATATATCAAAAATATCTTTATATCTTGTGTTACGGGTGCCAAATCGGATTAATGATTTTAGCTTTTCGGTAACTATTTGAGCATATGAGTTTATGAGCAGACTGACAGTATCTTCTTGAAAACTCAAATCAAATGCATATTCTTCTTGAGCAATAGAGAGATCTTTGTGTACACCTAAATCAATTTATAAATAATCATTTATAGCACCTCCATTTCAATCATATCCATTAGTCTTGTTCCGTTGTTGAATAAAAGAGCATAGTCATCAACCAATCCAAAATCAAGTTCATATGAAATCTGTCTATAGTTTAAAATGATTTCTTTATAGTAATCTTTAGGTAGCTTTGATTTAAAACGCATGAGTTCTATTAGCATTCTCTCACGATTATATATGCGTATAGAGAAGTTATTATAAGTAATTTCAGTGATACCTGCTTTAAAAATATCATCTTTTAGAAAAGATTGTTTTACACGTGTATCTTTGATGCGGGTATCAGTTCTAATGGTAGCAAGATAATAGTAATCAGGTATTACATCACTAAGACCATGATAAAAAAATGCACTTTTTCCTGTAAATATAGCTTTTGGAAACTTATGCAATATTATCTCAATTTCAGAAATGTTTCGATTAGTCGAATAGATACCTTTTTCTTTGAAGATAAGATATCCTTTTTCAATCTCTTTTTTTATATTATAATCACTGCCATATTTATCAATACAATCCTTATACGATAGAAGCATATTTTTTTCCTCTTTTTTAAATTTAAGTAATAATACACACCAGTCACATGCTGTGTGTATTATTACTTAAATTATGCACTTTTTTTGTTTAGAGTCAAGAAAGAATTTTCCCACCCTTATGGTGGAAAAAAATTTTTTACTGAAATGGTAAAAAACGTGTTACGGATGAGCAGGCAAAAATATTAATTCGAAAAATAACATGTTGTAATTCTGTAGCAGAGTATCAAGCTCTTGATAAGTCAATGCAGAAAGAGTATGTAAAAAAACTTAGACATAATAATTTATCTTTTGGACAAATAGCCAGAATGACCGGATTGTTCAAAACAACTGTATATCGTTTTGCAAAATAAATATAGAAAAACTTAAATGGAACGAGGAACCGTCCCCTGCTCCAAAAAAAAATAAAAAACTTCTTGCAAAATTATATTTGATAAAATATAATATGATAAAATATAAATTATAAAAGGAGGACGTCGTTATGGGTTTTTATGATCAGAGTGTTACAACGGTTAAAGGTGAAGAGGTGTCTATGAGCAGTTTCAAAGGTAAAGTGGTTTTGATTGTCAATACGGCAACAGGCTGTGGATTTACACCTCATTACAAGGATATCGAAGCTATGTATGAAAAATATCATGAAAAAGGACTGGAAGTAATTGATGTGCCTTGTAATCAGTTTGCAGGACAGACACCGGGAACCGATGATGAGATACATGATTTTTGCACGCTCAAATATAAAACACAGTTTCCGCAGATGAAGAAATCTGATGTGAATGGAGACAATGCACTTCCTCTTTTTGAGTATCTCAAATCACAGAAAGGATTTGAAGGATTCGGTAAGGGAGCAAAGGCAATTGCAATGGGGGTAATGCTTTCTAAGATTGATAAAGATTACAAGAACAATCCGGATATAAAATGGAACTTTACCAAGTTTGTTGTGGACAGGCAGGGAAATGTGGTTGCAAGATTTGAACCTACGGTTAAAATGGAGATTATAGATGAATTTATAGCAGGATTATTATAACTTAGGAACAGGTGTTGTTAAATGAAACAAAAATACGAGCAGCTTTTACTTAAAAATCAATTGTGCTTTCCGTTGTATGCATGCGGAAGAAAAATAGTAAGTGCATATACGCCGTATTTGAAACCGTTAGGGCTTACATATACGCAGTATATTGTATTTATGGTACTTTGGGAAAAAGAGACCGTGAATGTAGGGCAGTTAGGAAGTATACTACATCTTGATGCAGGAACACTTACACCGTTATTGAAGAATCTTGAAAAGAAGGGATACATTATCAGAGCAAGATCAAAGGATGACGAACGCGTGACGATTGTAAGTATAACTGAAAGTGGAAATGCATTGAAGGAAAAATGCAAGGATATCCCGGGAAAAATTACAGAGGGTACAAAAGTATTATCTGAAGATGATGCAAAAGAATTGTACAGACTGCTATACTTATTTCTTAATGCAGAGTAAAATAATAAGCATCAGATTATTTACGAGGTATCTACATGAGTAACATTACATTGATAACAGATTTTAATGATCCACAGCTTGATATTTATGCAAGGCTTACGGAAAATCAGCTTTTTAACCATCATGAGCCTGAGAAAGGCATCTTTATAGCAGAGAGTCCTAAAGTTGTTCTAAGGGCACTTGATGCAGGTTATGAGCCAATTTCTCTTCTTGTGGAGGATAAACATATAGAAGGTGAGGCAAAACCTGTAATTGACAGAGTTGGTGATGCTAAGGTTTTTACAGCTGAGTTTGATGTGTTGACACAGCTTACAGGTTTTAAACTTACAAGAGGTGTGTTATGTGCCATGCGACGTAAACATATGCTTTCGTTGGAAAGTGTTTGTACGGGTGCTACCAGAATCGCAATACTTGAAAAAGTAATGAACCCGACCAACCTTGGCGCAATCTTTCGTTCGGCCGCGGCGCTTGGGATAGATGCAATTGTTATGACACCTGAGTGCTCAAATCCTTTGTACAGAAGGGCTGCAAGAGTCAGTATGGGAACAGTATTTCAGATTCCGTGGACATGTATTGAAAGTGATGACGATTGGGAAAATACATATTTACAACATTTTAAAGAGTTGGGATTTAAGACGGTTGCAATGGCATTAACCGATGATACGGTTGATATTGATGATGAAAGATTACGCAGAGAAGAAAAAATTGCGATAATACTTGGTAATGAAGGTGACGGCCTGATGGACTGCACAATTAAGAATTGTGATTATACAGTAAAGATTCCGATGAGTCATGAGGTCGATTCGTTAAATGTTGCAGCAGCCAGTGCGGTAGCATTTTGGGAAATTGGTAAAAGGGCGAAGTGAAACGGGGGACGGTTCCTCGTTCCAAAATGTCGGGGAGTGGAACGAGGAACCGTCCCCCGTTCCAAAACAAAGCAAAGGAAAAATATTTTGATGAGTATTCCATATGAGATTTTTTCGATAGGAAATAATGAAGTTAAGCCATTGGTTATAGTAAATGTTTTTGAAAAAGATGGCGAAAAATTATTTAAAATTTTATCTGATATAGGTTGCAGAGATTGTTATCTTGCTGTCCTTGAACCTTCTGACTGGCAGATAGATTTGTCTCCGTGGAAGTCAAAAGCTGTGTTTCCCAAAGGGGATGACTTTGGAGAAGGAGCAGATAATTATATTAAAGAAATATGCGAAAATGTTGTGCCAGAGATTGATGAAAAATTAAATCATAATGTGAGTTCGTACTATATAGCCGGTTACTCTTTTGCCGGCCTTTTTGCATTGTATTCATTGTATAAAACCGATATGTTTGAAGGGGCTGTGTGTGCTTCGGGTTCATTGTGGTTTAGTGGATTCAAGGATTACGTAACAGGTCACAAAATGTTATCGAAACCAAAGAAAATATACTTTTCCCTTGGAGATAGGGAAAGTAAAACCAAAAATCCTGTAATGAGAACAGTGGACGACAGGACAAGAAGTATTTATACATTCTATAAAGATAATGGAACAGAATGTATTTATGAGATGAATTCGGGAAATCATTTTACCGAAACAACATTAAGACTGGCAAAGGGGATAAAGTGGATCCTTTTATGAAACTAAGAACCGTCCCCTGTTCCACCCTGTTCCATCCCCTGTTCCAGCAGTCAGTGCGGTGGTTTTTTTGAAAGATTGGTAAGATGGTCAATCCTTAGCGGAACCGGGGATGCTGGAATGGTGGAACGAGGAACCGTCCCTCGTTCCTATTCTTTGTTGTTGATTAGTTCAAGATAATACTCGGTAAGTCTGAGTGCATTTTTTATATCATTGTCTGAGTATGTAGCTCTTAGTCTGTCAAATGTTTTTTGAATTGAATCCATGTTGGTATCATCCCCGTAAACAAGATAATCCAAAGTAACATCTGCAACTTTTGAAATATGAATCAAAACTTCTATTGTTGGTAGTCTCTTGCCTGATTCAATAAGAGCAAGATATGAAGGTGATATATAAAGCGTATCTGCGTAGTAACATTGTGTTTTATTTTGTTTGAGTCGTAACTGACGGACTCTTTTTCCTATATCAATTGGATTTATAACAAAATCTGACATAGTATCCTCCTTAATATTTTGTAATATTAATCAAAAAATAAGATGTGTTGAAAAACACCCTTATTTAATATTGTATTTAATTAACCACCTTTGAAATTTACTGGATGCAAATAATGAATTGACCAACAGTAATATACCTTTTTGTAATACTAGAAAAATGCAGTGAATTTATGCACGGGGAGTAATTTTTATATTAACCGACTGTAAAAATTAAGAATTTCAAATACATTAATATACATAAATATACAACAAATTTTGCAAGATAATAATTGTTATAGTATAATCAATCTGGAAATATAAGCAAAAAAGTCTAATGCAAAAATCTATATACTAATATTTTTGATGTCGTTCATGTCGTAAAACGTGTCGTTCGTGCTACACATTAATATAAACTCTTGATTTTTTAAAAATTAGTGTTATAACGGGGAGAGATGAATAAATACGTGAATATAATGAAGAATTGGTTGCGAAAGGAGGAAAAGCCGTCAAAAAGAAAATTTAACTGGAAATAAAAAATCAATGAAATATAAGAAGCATGTAGACAATTTTACACATTAAAAAATGTGCATTTTAAAATCATTACGGGGATATTTCATCATATATATATAACATGCTTTAATCATAATCCGGAGTTTATGCTCCGGATTATTTTCGTATAGTGCAAGAATCGATTGACAATCATTGTTTTTCGGTATATTTTTAAGTGATAAATGAACTTATGGAGGAAACTAAAATGTCAGTATTAAAGGTTGACAGTCTTGATATAGGTTATGAGGGTAAAACTGTTGCCACGAATATAGATTTTGAAGTAAAAAAGGGAGAGTATCTTTGTATAGTGGGAGAGAACGGTGCGGGGAAAAGTACACTTGTTAAGACTTTGCTTGGACTCATAAAGCCAATTAAGGGAACTGTTGAAGTGGGAAGCGGTGGAATAGGTTATCTTCCGCAACAGACTGATATTCAGAGGGATTTTCCAGCGACAGTTAAGGAGATTGTTTTGTCAGGATGCATCTCGGGGATGGGTATAAGACCTTTTTATTCTTCGGTTGAAAAGAAAAAAGCAAAAAAGAATATGGAGCTCATGAGCGTCTGGGATATGAGAAACAAAAGTTATCGTAAATTATCCGGTGGACAACAGCAAAGGGTGCTTCTTGCAAGAGCATTGTGTGCATCACAGGATATGCTCTTTCTGGATGAACCGGTAACGGGACTCGACCCGAAAGTAACACAGGATTTTTATGAGCTTGTCGAGAAAATTAACAGCGAAGGTATTACAATTATAATGGTTTCCCATGACATGGAAGCAGCTTTGAAATATTCGAGTCATATTCTTCATATAGATAAAGACAGCATTTTTTATGGAACAAAAGATGAATATCTTAAAAGTGATGAGGCGGTAAAAATTCGTGCGGTAAGAAAAAAGGAGGATGAGTAAAATGAATGCGGTTGATACACTTATGTTTTATTTACAGTACTCCTTTGTCAGATATGCAATAATTGTAGGAGTTCTCATTGCACTTTGTTCCTCATTGCTTGGAGTTACACTGGTACTTAAAAGGTATTCATTTATAGGTGACGGATTATCACATGTCGCTTTTGGAGCAATGGCGGTTGCATCAGTTATGAAAATAACGGATTATACAGTGCTGACGCTTCCTGTTACGGTCGTAACGGCAATACTTCTTCTTAAGGCCGGCCAGGGCGCAAAGATAAAAGGAGATGCTGCTATTGCAATGTTGTCGGTGAGCGCACTTGCAATAGGATATATGCTTATGAATATATTCTCATCATCGGCAAATGTTTCGGGAGATGTATGCAGTACATTATTTGGTTCCACATCAATACTTACTTTGACGGATTCACAGGTTTTACTTTGCATTATACTGTCATTTGCGGTAATTGTAATGTTTGTGTTGTTTTATAACAGAATATTTGCGGTAACTTTCGACGAGAATTTTATTAAGTCGACAGGTGTTTCGGCAGACAGATATAATCTTATCATTTCTGTTATAATTGCTGTTATAATAGTTCTTGGAATGAATATAGTCGGATCACTTTTGATATCGGCACTTATTATATTTCCGGCGTTGTCGGCCATGAGTCTTATACAGAGCTTTAAAGGTGTTGTAATATGCTCAAGCATCATTTCGGTGCTTTGTGCACTTGGTGGAATCATTATTTCAATACTCGCCGTGACACCGGTCGGATCAACGATTGTAACATGTGATATGGTAGTGTTTATTATATGCTTTTTAATTGGGAAGGTAGTGAAGTTATCATGAAAAATGTAAAGGTTGTCAGTACGTTAATGGCAGCAGGATTATTGCTTGTCGGATGTGGTTCGGATAACGGACGCAGATCTAACGTTAACAACAATAACACAGTTGAAAAAATTCTTGAACAAGGTGTTAAAGAAGAACAAGACAAAGAAGGTTCAGATGATACAAAGCCGACGGCTGAAACTAAAGAGGATAAAAAGGATAATGAGAATACAACAACTCCTAATGAGACTTCAAAAGATAATGATAAAGAGGAGTCAGGTGATAAGTCAGAGGATGTTGATATGAAAAATTCTCCGGACAGACCGGTAGATCTGGATCTTACCCAGATGGGAAGTAACATGGTGTATGCTACGATATACCAGATTGTAAGTAATCCGGAGGACTATGTAGGTCAGAAAATGAGTATAAAAGGAACATATTCTGTAACCTGGTATGAAGGAACCGGTCAGTATTATCATTTTGCATATATACAGGATGCGGCAGCCTGTTGCCAGCAGGGAATGGAATTTGTATGGGGAGACGGTAACCACGTTTATCCGGATGATTATCCTGAGCAGAACCAGGATATTATAGTGACAGGAATTTTTGAGTTATATGAAGAAGAAGGCTATGAATACATGAGACTTGCCGATGCTACACTTGAGGTTTTATAAATGATAGAAAAAATATTTAAGAGAGTTAAAAATGAACATTATTATGAACTGCAGGAAGAAGTAAAAAAATACATTGTGGCCAATTATACATCGCCTGTATGTAATGAAGCACCACAACTTTATGATATATGTGAAGATGCCACGCATCCGTGTGATATATGTGAAGATGCATTACAGACTTATGATGTGCCGGGGACATTTGGGGAGTCTGTTGCATCTGTGGTGCGTGAACCAGCACAGGCTTATGAATCTGCGCAGGCTTTTGGAAAAGCTTTTTGCGATGATGAGGCAATGGTGGAAAAATCAGCAGGTAAAAGCGTGAAAAGATCCATAAGATTTCAGGCAAAGGCTGCGATGGAGTGCTCTGCAAAAAGCATTGAGGAGGCAGTTGCAGGTGTTGGACAGACTTTTGCAGAGAAATTGATGATCCTTATAAAAGAGCATGGTATGACTAATGCACAGTTTTATACACGAGCCAATATAAGAAAATCACATTTTTCAAAAATAAAGAACAATCCGGATTATCAGCCAAAGAAGAGCACGGTGTTTGCATGTGCGATTGCCTTGGAGCTTGGCTGCGAGGGGGCAAAGGACCTGCTTGCAAGGGCTGGATATGCTATTTCACCAAGTTCAAAATTTGACCTGGCGATTCAATATTTTATTGAGAACGGAGTTTATGATATTATAAAAATTGACACGGTTTTGTATGATATGGAGCTGCCTCTTATCGGCGATTACGAATAAATAAAAATTTTTTCAAAGGTTTCCTTGCGGGAAACCTTTTTTCGTTCCCGGTGATTTAGAATATGATTAACAAATCAACAAGACTTGTAAAACAAGGGTTTTGCAAGTGTTTTAAAAGAAAGGGAATGGTGGTAATTATGAAAAAGAACATAACAGAGCTTGTATTTATTCTTGATAAGAGCGGATCAATGAGTGGACTTGAGGCAGATACCATCGGAGGATTCAATTCCATGATAGCTAAGCAGGATGCTTCAGAGGGTGAAGTTATTGTATCTACGGTGTTGTTTAGCAATGACATGACAGTCCTTCACGACAGAGTATCTGTAAGTGAAGTAGGAAAGATGACGGACAAACAGTACAGTGTGGGGGGATGTACGGCTCTTCTTGATGCCATAGGCGGAGCTATTCATCACATTAAAAAGATTCATAAGAAGATGGAGGAAGAAGTGCGCCCTGACAAGACGTTGTTTGTTATTACTACGGATGGGCAGGAGAATGCCAGCAAGAAGTATAACTATGAGAAGGTTAAGAAGATGGTAGAGAAGAGAAAGAAGGACGGATGGGAATTCCTCTTTCTCGGAGCAGGAATAGATGCTATCAGTGAGGCTGCAAGATTCGGTATAGATGAGAGCCGTGCCGTTAAGTATGAGTGCGATGGTGCGGGTACAGCTTTGAACTTTGCAGTGCTTGGTAATGCAATAGCAAAAGTCAGAAGAAGTTCATCATCTGTAGAGATGTCTGATGCACTTGGGGTAGAGTGGAAAGAGGAGATTGAGGAGTACTATGAGAAATGCAACGGATAGTGTATTAACCCTGTAAAACAGGTTGTAATACCTCCTATTTTATGGTATAAATATGGCGTAAAATATATTTAGGAGGTGTGCCTAATGAAGAAGTATATAGCGGAATTTATTGGTACATGTATTTTAGTAACTATTGGTTGCGGAACAGCAATGCTTGTAGGCTGTGACGCTGTTAACGGAGGAGGATACGTCCTTACTGCTTTGGCATTTGGTCTTGCTATTGTTGCCCTTGCTTATGGAGTGGGCAATATTTCAGGCGGACATGTTAATCCGGCCGTATCTTTGGGTGTGTTAATTAACGGCGGTATAAGCGTAAGTGAATTTGTAGGATATGTAATAGCACAGTGTCTCGGTGCATTTGTCGGTTCAGGTGCTCTTGCTGTTATCTTTAAGCTTGGTAAGGTTAAGGATATGACAGGCGGATACGGAACTAACGGACTTGCGGGAGTTAATGACAGCGTGGCAGCAGGTCTTCTTGTAGAAATAATTCTTACAGGAATATTTGTAATGGCAATACTCGGTGTCACATCTAAGAATCAGAATCACGGTTCTTTCGGAGGACTTATTATAGGTCTTACTCTTACAGGAGTTCATATTTTAGGAATCGGACTTACAGGAACTTCAGTTAATCCTGCAAGAAGTCTTGGACCTGCAATTGTTGCAGCAATTACAGGTAATACAGACCCACTTAAGACTGTATGGGTATTTATAGTTGCACCTTTGGTTGGAGCAGCACTTGCAGCAATCGTATATAAATATCTTGAGAGTAAGTCAGAGTAGATAATAGTGTAAAGAAAAGAGGAAATCTATGTTGTTAATTAAAAACGGAAGAGTGGTTGATCCTGTAACCGGAACTGATGATGTAATGGATGTTCTTATATACGGCGATGTAATACTTGACGTTGAGAAGAACATTGATGATAAGAAAGTTGAGAGTCTGGGAAACGGAGACTCTCAGACAAAGATTATCGATGCAACCGGACTTGTTGTTGCACCGGGACTTTTAGATACACATGTTCATTTCAGAGATCCCGGATTTACCTATAAAGAGGATATTGAAAGCGGTGCCAAATCAGCTGCAAGAGGCGGATTTACAAAGGTTGTATGTATGGCTAACACAAAGCCGGCAGTTGACAACCCGGATACACTTGCATATATCCTTAAGAAAGCTGCCGATACGGGAATCCGTATCTATCAGACAGTGACGGTAACTAAGGGAATTGCCGGTAAAGAGATTGTTGATATGGAGCTTTTAGCAAAGCTTGGAGCAGTCGGATTTACTGATGACGGAATTCCTATCATGGATGAGAATCTTCTTGTGGAAGCAATGTATCGAGCAAAGAGACTTGGAATGCCAATAAGTCTTCACGAGGAAGATCCTAATTTTATAATCAATCCGGGTGTTAACAAGGGAAAGATTTCAGATGAACTTAATTATGGCGGAGCTTACAATACAGCAGAAGATGTAATGGTAGCAAGGGATTGTATGCTGGCACTTCATACAGGAGCAAGTGTTTGTATACAGCATATAAGTTCAGGTAATTCCGTGGAACTTGTAAGAACAGCAAAGAAACTCGGCGCAGATATACACGCAGAGGCAACACCGCATCATTTTACTCTTACTGAGGAAGATGTTCTTAAGTACAATACAATGGCAAGAATGAATCCACCGCTTAGAACAGAGCGTGACAGACAGATGATAATCGAAGGTTTAAAAGACGGAACAATCGATATGATTGTTACAGACCATGCACCTCACAGCGTGGCAGAGAAAGCAAAGCCGTTAGAGCAGGCGCCAAGCGGAATTATAGGTCTTGAGACCTCACTTGCACTTGGAATCAAATCTTTGGTTCAGGCAGGACATATTTCTCTGATGCAGCTTATCAGATTAATGAGTACTAATCCGGCTCTGTTCTATGGTTTTGAACCGGACAGTATTAAAAAAGGTGCAAAAGCAGATTTGGTGATCTTCGGTGAAGATGAAAAATGGGTTGCAGACAGTTTTGTGTCAAAGGCTGACAACAGTCCATTCAAAGGATGGGAACTTCCGGGGAAAGTTCATTATACTGTGTGTGCGGGTAAGATTGTATATGATGCTGATTCAAGGTTGTAGATTATAGGAGATTTGTTATGAGCGATAATTTTGATGTGAAAAAAGTAACAGAAGATGTTGTGAAATGGATACAGGATTTTTTTGAGAATAACGGAAAAGGATGCAATGCGATAGTTGGTGTGTCCGGCGGTAAGGACAGCTCGGTTACAGCTGCACTTCTTGTCAAGGCACTTGGCAAGGACAGAGTAATCGGTGTGTTAATGCCTAACGGCGAGCAGTCGGATATTGAATATGCCCAATTGCTTGTTGAGTATCTAGGAATCAAGAATTATACCGTTAATATCAAAGCTGCGGTTGATGGACTTAAGAGTGCACTTCCACAGGATATGGAGCTTAGTAATCAGGCTAACGTTAATCTTCCACCTAGAATCAGAATGTCTACTTTATATGCAGTAAGCCAGAGTAACAACGGTCGAGTGGTTAATACATGTAATCTGTCAGAAGACTGGGTTGGATATTCAACAAGATACGGTGATGCGGCAGGAGATTTCAGCCCGCTTGCACATTTAACAGTAACTGAGGTAAAAGAGATAGGAAGATATCTTGAACTTCCGGACTGCCTTGTCGATAAGAAGCCATCAGACGGACTTTGCGGTAAGACAGATGAAGATAATCTTGGATTTACATATGCTGTTCTTGATAAATATATCAGAACAGGAGTATGTGAAGATGAAGAGACTAAGAAAAATATAGACGCAAGACATGCGGCAAACCTTTTCAAGCTTGCACTTATGCCTGCGTTTATGTATGGGGATAAATAATCAGATTAGATATATTATTCCGGATAATTGAGACGTTTGTCATCAAGGCATGACAGCGTCTCTTTTATATACTTATCAGCCATGAATTTTGCCATGTTAAGATTCATATCCAGATAGTTACCGCAATCTCGTGCGCTTGCACCTGGAACTTCCCCTTCAAAGTCTCTAATGAATTCAAATAATTCTTTTATAAGAGGAACAATATCCTTAGAAGTTAAGTCTCCGGCAAGAATAAGATAGAAACCGGTTCTGCATCCCATAGGACCAAAGTATATTGTTTTATCTGCATACTCAGGATGGTTTCTAAGATATGTGGCTGCAAGGTGTTCTATTGTGTGAATAGGTGCTGTGTCCATAACAGGTTCAAAGTTAGGACGCGTGATGCGAAGGTCAAATGTTGTTATTACATTATCTCCTACGTGATCTTTCCTTGAAACATATATTCCCGGAAGAAGTGTAAGATGATTAACAGTAAAACTTTCGATTTTTTTCATTATAGTTGATTCTCCTTATCAATACAGTTTGCAAATACACATAAAATATGTATAATTAGAAGATAGCAAATTTATTTGAATATGTAAAGATGTCAGCATCGGACTTTACTTAAGCTCAGAAATGGAGGAGAGCCATGCAGGTAAAAGGAACTCAGATTTTAGTAAAAGCATTAAAGGAGGAAGGGGTAGACCAGATTTTTGCTTACCCCGGAGGTCAGGTTATAGATATATTTGATGCCTTGTACGACCAGAAGGATATCGAAGTAATCCTTCCAAGACACGAACAGGCATTAGTACATGCAGCAGATGGTTATGCAAGATCTACAGGAAAAGTTGGAGTGTGTCTTGTAACAAGCGGACCGGGTGCAACTAACCTTGTAACAGGAATTGCAACAGCTAATTACGATAGTGTCCCACTGGTTTGTTTTACAGGACAGGTACCGCTTAATCTTTTGGGAAATGATGCTTTCCAGGAAGTTGATATTGTAGGTATAACACGTAACATATGTAAGTATGCGGTTACGGTAAGAAGCAGAGAAGAGCTTCCTATGATTATCAAGAAAGCATTCTATATTGCGTCAACAGGAAGACCGGGACCGGTTGTTGTTGATATTCCTAAGGATATTCAGGTAGCTATGGGTTCAGATGAGTACCCAAGTGAAGTTTCAATAAGAAGCTATAAGCCATATGACAGTGTTCACATGGGACAGATTAAGAAGGCTCTGTCTTGTCTTAACAAAGCTAAGAAACCGGTATTCCTTATTGGTGGAGGTGTTAATATAGCACATGCAAGACAGGAGATGACCCGCCTTGCTGAACTTACAGGTGTACCTGTAATAACTACAATTATGGGTAAGGGAGCTATTGCTACCAATCATCCTCTTTATGTAGGTAATATCGGTATTCACGGAAGCTTTGCTGCCAATAATGCCATAAGTGAATGTGATGTACTGTTTTCTATAGGAACAAGATTTAATGACAGAATAACAGGAAAGATAAGCGAGTTCGCAAAGAATGCTACAATAATTCATGTGGATATTGACTCTGCATCTATTTCAAAGAATATCGCAGTTGATATTCCTATTGTTGCAGATGCAAAGATCGCTCTTGAAAAACTTATTGAGAATGCTAAACCATTAAAGATTGGCAAATGGGTTGATACCATTAATGATTGGAAAGAGAAATATCCTATAACAATGAATAATTACGAAGGACTCACTCCTGAGAAAGTTATAAGATACATCAATGAGCATTACAAGAATTCAATTGTTACAACAGATGTTGGACAGAACCAGCTTTGGGTAACACAGTATCTTGAGATCGATGAGAACAGACAGCTTCTTACATCAGGCGGACTTGGTACCATGGGTTATGGTTTCCCGGCTGCAATCGGTGCTAAGCTAGCTAATCCTGATAAGGCTGTTATCTCTGTTAACGGAGATGGTGGAATGCAGATGAATATTCAGGAACTTGCAACAGCAGTTGCTTATGAACTTCCGATTACAATCGTAGTATTTAATAACGGATATTTAGGTAACGTAAGACAGTGGCAGGAACTTTTCTTTAATAAGAGATATTCAAGTACATGTTTAAGATACAGAAAGAGCTGTGAAAGAAGATGTATGAGCAATGATGAGTGTTGCCCACCTTACACACCGGACTTTGTAAAGATTGCAGAGGGTTATGATGCTCATGGAATCAGGGTTACTGATGAAAAGGATATAGCCGCAGCATTTGAATATGCAGATTCATATAAGACAGGACCTACGATTATTGAGTTTATAATCGAAAGAGAAGCAGATGTATTCCCTATGGTGCCAACAGGCAATCCTTTAGGTGACATGATAATGAGCAATGATTAGACAAAGGAGTTGCAGGTATGTATATGAAGAAAAGATGGATATCATTATATGTAGAAAATCAGATAGGTGTTCTTGCTAAGATTTCAGGATTGTTCTCAGGAAAATCCTACAATCTTGACAGTCTTACGGTTGGTGAGACAGAGGACCCTACAGTGTCTAGAATGACAATTGGAGTAACAAGTGATAATGTTACATTTGAACAGATTAAAAAGCAGCTTAACAGATGCGTTGAAGTAATTAAAGTAATGGACTTTACAGAGATGCCTGTTATTAAGAAAGAGATTCTGTTCGTAAAGATCAACAGCTGCAGCGAGAAGGATAAGGAAGAAATATTCAGAATAGCAAAGGTTTTTTCTTTGTCGGTTATAGATTACAACCGTAACACCGCTCTTCTTGAATGTGTTCAGAGCGAGAACAGAAATGATGACCTTATCAAGTTGTTGAATGAATTGTTTGTCAACAGGATAGAAGTTGTCAGAGGTGGAAGCGTAGCTATTGAATCGATAAGTATTACTGACAGATAATCAGATAACTATATGAGGCGGACCCGATAGGGTCCGTTTTGTTGGGTGTAAAAAAGGTAGTTTTGGAAAAGAGGTAACAATGAAAAATCAGTTAACCCAAAGTGATGTCAAAAAGATTGAAGAAGAGATTGAGTACAGAAAACTTACGGTAAGAAAGGAAGCTATCGATGCCGTTAAGGAAGCCCGTTCTTTTGGAGATCTTAGTGAGAATTTTGAGTATTATGCTGCTAAAAAGGATAAGAACCGTAACGAAAGCAGAATAAGATATCTTGAAAGAATGTTAAAGACAGCTACAGTGATTTCAGATGAATCGGCTGCTGATGAGGTTGGTATTAACAACACGGTTACGATTTATATAGAGGAAGATGACGAGGAAGAGACATACAGAATTGTAACTTCTGTCAGAGAAGATTCCCTGCATGGCCTTATAAGCAATGAGTCACCGCTTGGCAAGGCTCTTATGGGACACAAAGAGGGAGACAGAGTATGTGTTAATGTTAATGACAACTATTCCTATTATGTTGTAATTAAAAAAATAGAAAATACAACAGAGGATGGAAATGACAGAATAAGGAGTTATTAAGTGGTGATTATTAACGATAAGTTATTAATAAGAACCTATTAATAAGCAATTATTGAAGTAAAATGAGTCGGATGATATAATTAATTTTATAGGACTAAAGTATCATATAATTGTTATTCTAAGAAAGAGGAAAACTATGCAAAAAAGAAATGCACTTATGTTATTTATGGCATTTTATATGGCGCTTTTTCTGACACTGCCATGTCTGGCACAAAGAGAGGTAATGGCAGCTAAAATGCCTGTAGTTACTATTGAGTCATATACATTGTCAAAAGGAGATTTTTCACCGGGAACATCATCTACGGTAACGCTTACGTTGAAGAATACGGGAGCTAAATATACTGTTGACAGTGTTGTTGTGACATATTCAAGTATGGAGGCACAGATTTCACCTGTATACGGAACAGCCAACCAGACTGTGATTGATTCAATAGCTCCTGGAGAGACTGCGACAGTTGATTTTATTGTGGATGTTCCTGCTGATACAGAGCTTGAAAAAGCAAATATTAATTTCAATCTCTCATATTCAGTATTTTCGTCAACAAAAGGTGCTCCGGAAAATGCTTACGAGACATTTTCAAATGAAGCATCAATATCCATTCCTATTACTTATGACCAGAGTTTTAAAGTAAGTAATGTTTCGGTTGCGGAAAGTACAAGCGTTGGGGCTACAACACTTGTAAGTATCAGTTATTCCAATAATGATACAGCAGAGGTTAAGGATATCGTTCTTAATATTGAAGGTAACATTGAAAAAGATACTTCAAAGCTTGAGATAGGAGAACTTCCGTCAGGACAGACAGGAGTTAAGGATACCTATGTTGCGTTTACACAGGATGGTACCCAGAACCTTACTCTTAGTATTTCGTACGTGGATGCTGAAAACAGAACGATTGTAAAAGATCTTGGAACATATACGGTAGAAGTTGAAAAGAAAGCTACAACACCGGGCGGAAGTCAGGTAACAGTTGAAGAAGACAATACTGCACAGCATATGAAAATCGCTCTTTTTGCAGTAGGTTTTCTGCTTGTAATAATCTGTGTAGTAATGTATCTTTACAAACGCAACAAGGATTAAGCATTTATAAATGAAACGGAGAAAACGGACATGGAGATGAAAATCGATTTGCGCAGATGCGTATATGAATTATTAAAACGAACACCGATTATAATTGTGTCCACACTTATTTTTGCGGTGTTAGGTGTTATCGTAGGATTGTCCACATCATCAGAAAGTACATATTCGGCAAAGGCTTCGGTATGTTCCCTTGTATATGGTTCTTATGATGATACTATGAGTGGTCAGGATACTCTCAGTGCTTTTGCTTCCATAAGCAAGAGTTCAAGAGTTGCAAGCAGAGCAGCTATTATCCTTGGAGATTCAAGTCTTACGAGTGATGATATAAAGGATATGACTATAGTACAGGCTTCTGCTGAATCTTCAAGCATAATGGAAGTGTATGCATATTCAACTAATCCCGACCAGGCTGTTAATGTTGCCAATGCGGTTGCGCAGGCCTTTGTTATCGAGGTAAAGAGTATAACCGGAAGTGAAGACATACAGGTACTTGATTCGGCCCAGAGTGCAAAGATTTTTGTTGATGAAAGTGCACAGCAGATGAAGATAATCCTTATTTTCACAGTGTTGGGATTCCTTCTTATATGTTTTATTATTGTAATGATAACTATTTTTTCATCAAAGGTAATGTCACTTGAAGAGTGCCAGCTTGACGGAAGTCTTGAGCTCATCGGCGTGATACCTGATTCTAAACAGATATAGAAAAGTGGAGGTAACATGAGCAAAAAAATTGATTTATATGCTGTTGCAGATACAAAGTTGTCGGACGCTTTTGACAGGGTAGTAATTAAGATTTATTTAAATAAAGAAAAAAATGGTTCCAGAACATATATGTTTTGCGGGGCTGATCCAAGAGCAGGTGCTACAACACTTGCAATGAATGTGGCAATGAGTCTTGCAAAAGCAGGATGGAAGACAATTCTTCTTGATGCTGATATGAGAAAAAGCATGCAGTTAAAGAAGATAAATGATGAAGCACAGGAAGGGCTTGCTGATTATCTTATGCAGGAAGTATCGCTTGAACAGGTTATTTACCATACGAATCATAACAATATGTTCTGCATTCCTTGCGGTAAAAATGTTGATAATCCGGTACACATGTTGTGTTCGCCACAGATGAAAGCACTTTTGGAACTTTTATCTGCAAGATTTGATTATGTAATTGTGGACGTACCGTCCCTTGGGTCGGCAGTAGATGCAAGTGTTGTTGCATCACTTATAGATGAGACAGTTCTTGTGGCTGCACAGGGTAAGACTTTAAAATCAAGAATTGCACAGTGCAAGGAGGAACTTGAAACATCGGGAGCAAATATATTCGGTATAGTCATGAACAGGGTAGATGAGTTGGAGTACAAAGCTTATATGCAGAATTATGATTATTTTACAAAGGGTAAGTATGTACAGAGAGCTCAAAAGAAAAAAATGAAGAAAAAAACATCTGACAACAAAAGATAACGCACTGTCATGGAGGACCATTATGAAGATTGCTATGATAGGACACAAAAGAATACCATCAAGAGAAGGCGGAATAGAGATTGTAGTTGAAGAACTTTCCACCAGGATGGTACAAAAAGGACATCAGGTTGATGTGTATAATCGTAAAGGCAAGCATGTTGCCGGAAGCGAATTCAACATGAAAAAGATTAAAGAGTACAATGGAGTAAGGATAATAACAATACCTACATTTGAGAAGAAATCGCTCAATGCCATTGTGTATTCGTTTTTTGCAACAATCAGGGCTTTGTTTGGTAAGTATGATGTTATTCATTATCATGCAGAAGGACCATGTGTAATGTTGCCTATTGCACATTTTTTCGGAAAAAGATGTGTTGCAACAATTCACGGACTTGACTGGCAAAGATCTAAGTGGGGCGGTTTTGCTACTAAGATTTTGCTTCACGGAGAAAAGATGGCCGCAAAATATGCGGACGAGGTAATTGTGCTTTCCGAGAACGTTAAGAAGTACTTTAAAGATACTTATAACAGAGATGTTGTGTATCTTGTAAACGGTGTTAATATCCCTGATATACTTCCGGATGACATTATCAGTGAGAAGTTTGGAGTAAAAGAGGGAGAGTACATACTGTTTCTTGCAAGAATAGTACCTGAGAAAGGACTTCATTATCTGATTAATGCTTTTATGGCAACAGATACTGATAAGAAACTGATAATTGCCGGTTCTCCGAGCCATTCAAAAGATTACTATGATGAGATGAGAGAACTTGCATCAAAAGATGACAGAATTAAATTCATAGGTTTTGTACAAGGCGACGAGTTGAAACAGCTTTTTAGTAACTGTTTCCTCTATGTTATGCCAAGTGATGTTGAAGGAATGCCTATATCATTGCTTGAAGCTTTAAGCTATGGAAGAAGATGTCTTGTCAGTGATATACCTGAAAATGTTGAGGCAACTAAAGAGTATGCCGTAACCTTCAAACATTCGGATGTGGAAGATCTTAAGAAAATGCTTGCGCAGTGTCTTAAGGAAGAGTATGTATTCCACAAGGAATGTGTAAATTTTGTTCGCGAAAAGTATTACTGGGATACAATTGCGGATGCTACGCTTGAGCTGTATTCCGGAGAATATTAGAATATTTTAAGGTCGCATGACAATGGAGGACAACAATGTTAAGAGTACTTCAATCAGTAAGTTTTTTGCACAGAGCAGGTCTTGAGACTATGCTTATGAATTATTACAGGCATATAGACAGAGACAGAGTGCAGTTTGATTTTCTGATAAACAAAGATATACGTGGTGCATACGAAGAAGAGGCAATGGAGCTTGGTGCAAGAATGTTTCGAACACCGGGCTTTAATCCTGCAAAGTCTAGAAAATATAATGCATATATGAAACAGCTTTTTGCTGGTAATCCTGAAATAAAGATAGTTCACGGACATAACGATATGGAATACGTTCCTCTTAAATGTGCTAAGGAAGCGGGAATTAAGACACGTATTGCACATAGTCACAATACAAGACTTGATAAAGGAATTAAGTATCCCCTTAAGGAATACTGCCGTCGCCACATAAAGGATGTGGCTAACCAGTACTGGGGATGCTCGCTTGCGGCTATTGAGTTCTATTATGGCAAAGAAGTTGTTGAATCAGGCAACTATGTCTTTTTGAAAAATGCCATTGAGCTTGAACGTTTTAAATTCAACGAGGATGTAAGAAAGAACATCAGGGACAAGCATTCGCTTGGCGATGCACTTGTTATAGGACATGTTGGTAGATTTACATATCAGAAAAATCATGAGAAGCTCTTAGATATTTTTAAATGCATACACGATAAGGAAAATAATTCATTCCTTGTACTTATTGGTGAAGGAGAACTTGAAGAGGATATAAAAAATAAAGCAGCAAAACTTAATATCCTTGACAGAATTATTTTCACCGGTGCCATAGATAATGTTAATGAATATTATCAGGCGATGGACGCATTTGTAATGCCGTCAAGGTATGAAGGACTTCCGGTTGTGGGAATAGAGGCACAGGCATCAGGAGTTTTATGTGTATTTTCGGATGCAGTAACATGTGAGACAAAGGTAAGCGCTAATGCAGCATTTTATCCGTTAGAAGAGACCCCGGAGAAGTGGGCTAATTTCATCATGGAGATGATTACGGACTACACTAGAACAGACAGCAGCGATATGTTGACGCAGGCTGGCTACAACATTGAAGTTGAGGCAAAAAGACTGATGGATCTTTATCTTGAACTTGCAGGGGAGGACTAATATGGGAAAGCATGCTTATCTCATAATGGCACATAATCATTTTGAGACACTGGGTAAAATCCTTAGTGTTCTAGACGATGAACGTAATGATTTGTTTGTCCATGTTGATAAAAAGGCAGGAGATTTTGATAGGGTCATACTTGAACAGAATGTAAAGAAGTCAGGACTTATATTTGTTGAAAGAATAGATGTTGTATGGGGAGGATTTTCACAGATTGAATGTGAGATGAATCTTATAAAGGCAGTTCTAAGAAACGGAGAATATGATTATCTTCATCTGATTTCGGGGGCTGATTTGCCATTAAAGAATCAGAATGATATACATGATTTCTTTGATAAGAATAAGGGAACTGAATTTGTCGAGTATGATAAAAGTCAGATAGAAGAAAAGTACATGGACAGGGTAAGACATGCATATCGTTTTCAGAATGTGTACGGAAGAAACAGAAAGAATCCTTTAATGATTGTATTGTTTCTTTTTGACAAAGTATCAGACAGACTACAGACTCTATTCAAAGTTAACAGGGTAAAAAATGAGAATGTCATATGGCAAAAAGGTCCTAACTGGTTTAGTATCACAGGTGAATTTGCAAGATACCTTGTAAGTCATGAAGATTTCATTAACAGGGTATTTAAGTACAGTGTAAGTGGAGATGAGATGTTTTTACAGACTGTTCTTGTTAACAGTGAATACGGGAAAAATGTCTATAAATCAGGGGTTGATGCCGCGGACAGCCCGGCACTTAGAAAGATAGACTGGAACAGAGGGGCACCTTATACTTTCACGTATGAGGACTATGATGAATTGATATCGGACGACAATGCCATGTTTGCAAGAAAATTTAATCCGGATACGGATAACCGTATTATCGAGGCAATATTGGAATATGTTCGTATGTAAAATGAAAATTATTATGAAAGGTAAGTAGGATGCTTAAGATTAACAGCACAACCGTTAAAATTGCATATGCTATTTTTATTCTTGCATGGTTAGCAGGTAATCTGATGGACAATGCCGGAGATGATTTTAAATATGTTTTCATGCTCGCGGCTGTATTTGTTTCATTGATGCCAATTATTAATGTGTGGACGGGAAATGCCAGTTATTCTGATATAAAATATTACAACCTTTTTCAGATTCTGCTTGTAGTTGTTGTATTCTCGATTGTATCGGTGGGAGCAATGCTTGTTAATGGCTTTCAGATGCATATGTTTAAAGATTTATTCTATATTTTCTTTCCTATGCTTTTATGTTTTGGAATCATTAATGTGGATAAGGATGGCAGTCTTGATTATTATATAGACCTTGCATTCTTTTCGTACGTAATATACTTCATTTACGGTTTCAGAGCTAATTCAATAACATTGATTACAACTATTTCATTTGCTGAATCTTATTCACCATGGGAGTCAGGAATGGCAGATGTATTTTTTATTGCGTTTTATTATTACTATGTCCGCAATAAGAAGATCCGCTGCGGACTGGCATTTATATTTAATTTTTTGTCATTCAAGAGGATACACGTTGTTTTCTCGATAGGATTCCTTCTTTTTGGATGGGTATTCAGAGTGTTTAAGAAAACAGATGTCAATAAAGTATATCTTAACTGTGTGAAAGTATTTTTTATGCTTTCACCTATAGTTATTAATTTTCTTGTTTCGGATGAATTTGCACAGTGGTTTAACAAGACATTTACAGACCTTGATTATGCATCGTTTACTATGGGAAGATTTGATCAGATAATTGCAATTCTTAATTATGACATGTCAACGAGAGGGCTTGGTGTAATTAATTATTATCTTGAAGAGCAGAATGCTTTTGTTAAAATTATGCACTGTGATCTTTTAAGGGTATATCTGGAGACTACTATCATTGGACTTGTGGTTTTTGTTAATTCATATATGAACGTTACCAAGAAGAATATATATAGCAATATTTTAGTAGTATTTTTCTTTGTTGTAATGTTTTCATCTACATGTATACAGAATATATTCTACTGGTTCCTGATTTTTATGAGCTGCGAGGGAATGGAAAGGACTTTTGATGTTAGAAGCGAAGATGGTGTCGGTGATAGTGCCGGCGTACAATTGCAGGAATGTAATTGAAAGATGCATTAAAAGCATCGTTAACCAGACCTATAAAAATCTTGAGATTATCATTGTAAATGATGGGTCAAAGGATGATACGTTAAGTGTGATAAAGACACTTGCAGATAATGATGACAGAATAAAGATTATTGATAAAGAAAACGAAGGGGTGTCAATGGCAAGAAATGATGGAGTTGCCATGGCAAAGGGGGATTATGTACAGTTTGTTGATGCAGATGATTATCTTGACAGCGGGTATACAGCTGATATGGTAGAATCAATTATCAATAACAATGCCGATATGGTTGTTGCGGGATATACAAGGCACCAGGATGGCGTGACTACTAATGTAGTATGCAGCCAGGGAGCATGCTATGAAGTAAAGAGCGGTCTTAATAAATCTTTTTATGAACTTTATAATATGTATCTTCTTAATATGCCATGGAATAAGCTTTTTAAAAGAGAACTGATTAAGAAAAGATTTGATAAAGAGCTTTCTTTGGGAGAAGATTTGCTTTTTAATCTTGATTATTTAAAAGAATGTGAGTATATATATGTTGGGGATTATACAGGGTATCATTATCTGTTTGAGACGGGAAGTTCTCTTGCGGGTAAGTTCCGTGATGACAAGTTTGATAACAGTGCAATGCTGCATGATAAGGTAATGACTTTTGCAAAAGACATTTTGTCATGTGATGATTCCATGATTAATGATAAGGTGTATCTTATGGAGATAAGGTACAGCTTTACTAATCTGTACAGAAGCAGTCTTAACAAAAAAGAAAAGATTTCCTACATGAAAAAATGGTGCAGCGACGAGAAGGCGAAGGCACAGGTGAAAAATTTATCGGGACTTTCTAAGGTGGACAAATTGTTCGGATTCTTATATACTCATGGAATGTATCGGACAATCAATGCGATGTTTACCGTTTTGATAAGATAAAACAATATCTATATTTTTCGAGGTTTATGATGGATAACAGTAATAATAATATACAATCTAATAAAGAAAGACTTCTATGGGTTGACTACCTCAAAGCATTTGCATGTCTTGCGGTAGTTACTTTTCATGTAATATACGGACTTCAGAATGCCGGACTCCCTACTCATTCATATACTAATGCGCTTAAGGAATTCTGCGATATGTTCCAGATACCGCTTTTTATGATGGCAAGCGGATTCTTGTATGCAAGAGCAGGAAGAATCAAAGGCAGTTATTTCAAATTTGAAGCAGGAAAGCTTATTAATCTTGGAATACCTTATCTTGTATTCTCATATGTGTACATAGCGATTAATACGGTTTTTGCATCATCGGTTAATTTTTCATATGATTTAAGAACAATTCTAAGAGTTCCTATCGAGCCGGTGGCACAATATTGGTTTTTGTTTGCACTGATATTGATATTTTTATTCATCGTTGCAATCGAGAAGGTAATAAAGAATGAGTATGTTCTTTTTGGAATCATGCTTATCTGGAAGATTCTCATTATAAACATGTTCCTTCTCGGAGATAAGGTACTTAACATTGATTATTACATAGCAGGATACGGAGTGTTCTTCTATCTTGGAGTGCTTTATGCAAGAAGACATGATGACTTTGAATTCCTTCGAAACAAGAAAGTTGTAATTACGCTTGTAGCAGTATATCTTGTACTTTTTGCAGCGTACCTTGTACGCCCGCAGATGAGTACCCGTGTGCTTGATATGGTTAAGTTGTTCCTTAACCTGCTTGCAATAACATCATTTACACTTTTATTTGAAATGTTCTGGAAACATTTTGAGTGCGGTTTCTTAAAACTGATATCAAAATATTCTTTCCAGATTTACCTGCTTCACACAATGGCAACAGCAGCACTCAGGATTGTGCTTGTGAAGCTTGGAATATACAATGACATTATTCATTTTGTACTCGGAATGATTGTGGGACTTACAGCTTCGATTATCGCAGCAGTTATATGCGAAAAGACGGTTGTTCTCAATATTTTATTCTTCCCAAAGAGTACATATAAAAAGTTAAAGAAGATGAAGGAAACATGTAATGAACAGAGTTAAATGGCTTGATATAGCAAAAGGTATGGGAATGCTTCTTGTCGTTATGGGACATGTACTTACCACACCGGTAAGGGAAGCTTCTGATGCCGGAATGTATTTGTATACGCTAATCTATTATTTCCACATGCCTTTTATGTTTTATTTGTCCGGTGTTTCATACAGACTTGCGGCAGACAGGTATGGACAGATGCAGTGGCAGGATTTCTTTAAAAAGAAATTTTTAAAACTTATGATTCCGTATTTCTTATATAACATATTTGTTTATGTTGTATTTGCAGCTGCTAATATGATAGGCGCACTGGCAAATGTACTTTCAGGTGCGGGATATGGTAAAATGTCAGTGGGTACGTTTGTATACGGCATGGTAAAAGGAGATAATCCATATTCATTTCATATGTGGTACATATATGGCATAATGATTGTAACGGTTGTTGTGTTCATAGCGGACAGACTGGCACAGTCTACGGGAAAAAATGTGTTAGTTGCTGTTGCATGCGTGGCTGTATGTTTTGCAGCCGTAATTGCAAGATTCTATTTTAACACAGCCGGATTAGGTGTAATGAATGAAGTAATGGAATTTGCACTGTGGTTTATGCTTGGAAGATATCTTGATACCAAAAAGCTTATTAAACATGTGGCAGGATATGTTTTCATGGGACTTTGTACAGTATACATGTTAGTGTCGGTGTTCGCACATGACACATTGTATGGCGCAGTTAATTACAGGGTGCTAGACATAGTATATACCGTAAGCAGATTCGGTGTGCTTCTTTTGACTGTAAGAATTGCATTTGCGATAGCTGACAGTGTGAAAGAAAACAACATTTTCAGAAGATTCTTTGATTATACGGGTGGTAATTCATTTTATATTTATATGTTCCACCAGCCATTCTTTGGTTCGGGTGTTGGAATGGTAGTAATGATTGTAACACATTCACCGCTTATTGCGGTTGTAGTATCATTTGTGCTGTGTTATCTTGCACCACTTATGATTATAAAAGTTATGAAGAGAGGGTAAGCTTTGAAAGAGAAGGTTTCGGTAATAGTACCGGTCTACAACGCACAAAATTACATAGAAAAGTGTATTGATTCAATACTTGGACAGTCATATGATAACATAGAGTTGATTCTTGTTGATGACGGTTCACCTGACGGATGCCCGGACATTTGCGACAGATATGCTAATGAGAATCCTAAGGTTAAAGTGCTTCACAAAGATAATGAAGGTGTATCAGCAGCACGTAATGATGGACTTTCATTGGCAACAGGTAAGTACATCCAGTTTGTTGACAGTGATGATTATCTTGAAAAAGATATGATTGAAAAGATGGTAAAGACGATAGAAGGACTTAACTGTGATATGGCGTTGTGTGGCTTTAATGATACTAATATGAATCATATCAACAGTGTTTTACCGTCGCTTTCATACGGAAGACACGACAGGAATGATTATCTTCATGAAGTTATGAAGGATCCTTTTTCTTTGACTTACGGAGTGTTGTGGAATAAGCTTTTTAAGAAAAAGCTTATTGATAAAGGTGTGTGTTTTAGTAACGATATGAATTTTGGCGAGGATTTTATCTTCTGTCTTAATTACATGGAATTTGCATCAACTGTCGGTGTTGTCGGAAAAGCAATGTATAATTACGTGAGATTTAATGACAAATCTCTTATGTTCATACAGACAGCAGGCCGCGACACAGCAGACAAGTACATTAATTATATGGAGAAAAGACTCCTTATTTTTAAGAGATACAAAGAGTTCTTTGAAAAAATCGGATTGTATGAAGATAACAAGGAGCTTGTATATGAATATGTGCTTAGATTTAATGTTGAAGAAAAAACAATGCTTCGTATTTCGGCACTTAGTAAAAATGACAGAAAACAATGTGTTGAATACATTAATAATTCACAGCATTTAAAAGATATGAAACAGACAATAGGATTAGTTCGCAGAATGGCAAAGACGACAGGCCTTTTGCCGTACAGTGCCAAGGCAGTGCTTAGAAGTATCCTTATTAAGAACAAAGCCTGACTGTCAGTGTAGGAGGTAGACAGATATGGATGATAATATTTTAGTAAGTGTCATAATGCCGATTCACAATGCAAAGCAATGGCTTGACAGATCTGTTGCCAGTGCGCTGAATCAGACAATGAGAAAAATAGAAGTAATTCTTATTAATGACGGCTCAACAGACGGAAGTGAATATATTCTTGAAAAGTGGGCTGCGGCAGATAAATGCGTAAGAGTTATCAACAGAGGTAATCTTGGAGTTTCCGCTACAAGAAATGAGGGAATAGCAAAGGCAAGGGGAAAGTATGTAAGTTTTATTGATGCAGATGACTACATGGAAAGTGACATGCTTCGTCAGATGGTGGATGCACTTGAGCATACTGATGCCGATGTAGCTATTTGTGATTATTATGAAGAGAATGAAAAGGGATATAAAAAGAACATCATGCTTCCGTGGGAGCATATGACAAAGCTTGATAATTTCATGGTGGAAAATGAACTTATTCCTTACATGATAAAAGTAACAGATGAGGATAAAAAGAGATATCCTTCTCTTGATAACAATATTGCGGGAACGGTTTGGCGTACCTGCATAAGAAAAAGTTTTCTTGAGAGCACAGGTATTAGATTTGATGAGGAAATGAGTATCGCAGAGGATTTTAATTTCTGCGTAAGAGCATTTATCAAGGCATCGGGAGTAGTTGTGGTAAGAGGATGCCTATATCATTATGTAAGATGGAACAGCACCACAATGGCAAGCTACAGGGAAAAACAGTTTGAAGTGGGAATTGCCAACCAGAAGATACTTAAGAATTTTCTTGTGGAAAACGGAATGTATAACAGCACAAAACAGCGTTATTTTGGAAGCTATATTGACGAAGTGTTAAGTGCACCGTACAATTTCATAAGACCGGGTGGACCGGGATTTATTAAAAAGATTCATTTACTAAAAGAGATTACAAGGCAGATAAGTGTGGATGATACGGTAATAGAAGCTGTAGGTTCAGGCGGTATTAATCTTACAGGCAACCAGAAACTTGCTCTTAAACTGATGAGACATCACATGGCACTTACGCTTTATTTGCTTGCAAAGATTAGAAACAGCAAGTATAAAAAGTATGAAAAGAAGGAAAATGACTAATGGCCGGAAGAGTTGATAAACTGAAAAAAAATATATTTTACGGAACATTCAGCAATGTTGTGATTATGATACTCAGCTTTGTGTCAAGAACAGTGTTTATTCACAATCTCAGCAAAGCGGAGCTTGGTGTTAACGGAGTATTCTCTAACGTACTTACCATTTTATCATTTGCTGAACTTGGTATCGGAACAGCGATGAACTATTCTCTTTATTCTCTTGTAGCCAATAAAGAGACAGAGAAAATCAAATCACTGATGGCGTTTTACCGCAAGGCATACACCGTAATTGCGATGATTGTAGGTGTAATGGGACTTGCCGTTGCTCCGTTTTTACATGTTTTTAAAGGTATAGATGGTGTTAAAAACCTTTACCCTATCTACTTTTTGTATCTTTTTAATACTGTGGCTTCATACTTTGTATCATACAAGTACAGTCTGTCAAATGCGGAACAGAAAAACTATATATTTACCAATATAAATCTTATATTTAATATTGTATGTACATGTACACAGATAGCAGTTGTACTGTTATTTAAGAATTTCCTCATCTATTGTATAGTCGGTGCGGTTGTTCAGCTTATACAGAATATAACCACAACAATATACATGAATAAGCTTTATCCATTCCTAAAGGATAAGAATGTTGAGAAAGTGTCAAAAGAAGACCTGGCGCCTGTTATAAAAAATGTTAAAGCGCTTATTATCTCAAAGATTGGTTCAATACTTGTTAATCAGACGGATAATATTATAATGGCGGTAGTTGTAGATACAATTGCGGTTGGTCTTGTATCTAACTACCTTACACTTACAAGAAACGTAAGCCAGTTTTTAAATATTGTATTTAACTCAGCAACTGCAGGTTTTGGTAATCTGATTGCAACAGAGAGTAAACAAAAGCAGTATGAGACATTCAAATGTTTCAGATTCCTTGCATTCTGGTCATATGGATTTGCTTCGGTTGCTCTTTTTGTTCTTATGTCACCGTTTGTTGTTATATGGTGCGGTAAGAGTTATACAACAACATTTGCGGTAGTTTTGTGGCTTTGTATCAATTATTATTTTGGCGGACACAGAATATGTGTGTATAATGTAAAGGTTGCGGGAGGATTGTTTGAGCAGGACAAATGGCTTGCTTTTGCAACAGCAATTGTCAACCTTGTGGTATCTATAATAGGTGCCATGATCTGGGGCGTTGCCGGAATATACTTTGGTACATTTATGCAGGGAATATTAGAGACTGTAGTAAGACCAAGAATTATATATAAGCATCTGTTTGGAGTATCAAGTAAGGAGTACTTTAAAGAGGGTGCAGGCTACCTTGTTTCTGTAGTAATAGCCGGAGCTGTATGTTATGCAATAAGCCGCATGACAATGAGTACGGTAACCGTAAAAGCATTTATATTCAACATGGTCAGCGTTACTGTTATAACAAATGCATGGTTCTATGCATTATACAGAAAGAGACCGGAGTTTGATTATTTGAAGAAAGTTGTACTTGGAAGATTAGGCAAGTTTAAGATTTTTAGCAAGTTCGCATAGGAGAGTGTTATGGCACAAACTAACAACAAAGAAAGTCTGATAAGAAGAATAAGACATACAGGATACCTTGTGGTATGGATAGGTAAAGATATAATTACGCGTCCGTTTATACACAGTCCGGAAATTGCGTCTTTAGATGAGACTTATGATAAGATTATTAATGACCATGTGTCCGTAAGCAGATTCGGGGACGGTGAGTTTAAATGGATGGCAAAACTTCCGCAGAACTCATTTCAGGAAGCCTCTGAACTTATGAGAGAGCGACTTATCGAAATAAGTAAAAGCGATAATGATAATCATATTGTATGTCTGTCAGATACCTTTGGAAGTCTTAAAGGATACAATACCTATGCAAGACAGTTCTGGGGATGTTTCATGGGAATGTACCGTAAGAAGTGGATAAGCTTTTTAAAAAAGGGAAAGAAGTATTATAATACAAACATGACCAGACCTTACATGGATTATATTGATAAGTCTGACTGTAAACACAGATTTGACAGATTAAGATGTATCTGGAAAGACAGGGATGTTGTCATAATTGAAGGTGAAAAATCAAGACTCGGAACAGGCAACGATTTGTTTGATACAGCAAGAAGTGTCAGAAGAATACTTGCACCTGCAACAAACGCATTTTCAAAATATGATATAATTCTTGAGAGAGCAAAACAGCTTGATAAGGATACTCTTATTCTTATAGCACTTGGACCTACGGCAACTATTCTTGCATACGATCTTGCATTAAGCGGTTACCAGGCAGTTGATATCGGACATGTAGATGTTGAATATGAGTGGTTCTTAATGGGGGCAACGGACAAGGTGCCAATTAAGAATAAGTATGTAAATGAATCGCTTGAGGGAAGAAATATCGGGGAACTTGATGATGAAAAATACAATGCGCAGATAATAGATAAGATTTTATGAGAGGAAGAACATGCTATCAGTAATTATACCTGTATACAAAGTGGAAAAATACCTGCAAACCTGCATTGATTCGGTTGTGGGTCAGACATATAAAGATATAGAGATAATACTCGTGGATGACGGTTCCCCTGACGGATGCGGGAAAATCTGCGATGAGTATGCTCTTAAAGATAACAGAATAAAAGTTGTTCATAAAGAAAACGGTGGTCTGTCAGATGCGAGAAATGCAGGACTTGAAGTTGCAAAAGGTGAATACATAACTTTTGTTGACAGTGACGATTATATTCATCCGAAGATGTATGAATTTATGATGGCTCTGTTTAAAGGTGATGTATCACTTGTTATGTGTCCTTTTAAAAATGTTAAGGAAGATGAAAATGACAGATGTGATGAGCTTTACTATGATGCGAGAGTACTTTATCATGACGAGATAGTCAGTCGTATGTTTTCTGATGAGTATGCGCAGTTTGTTGTTGCATGGAACAAAATATATAAAAGACAGTTATGGGGGGATATGAGATATCCTGTTGGAAGAATCCACGAGGATGAATTTACTACCTACAAGTGTCTGTATAAAGCAGCGGCAGTCGGATATGCATGCGACGCAATGTATTATTACAGAGAAAGAGGCGGCAGCATCATGAGCAGCTTCAATGAGAAGGCATGCCTTGATAATGTTGATGCGCTTATGGAAAAGATAGATTTCTTTAAGGACAAAGGAACGACGGAACTTGGACTTTGTGTATCAAGAAGTCTTGAGACTGTAATCTATTATTACGACCGTGCTCGTGAAAATGATAGAATACAGACCGCTGATGTTATCCGCTCACGTTTCATACAGGTTTGGACGGATTTATGTAAGAATTACAAGTTTGATATAAAAAAAGAAAGACGACTATATTTTAACTGTTTCGTAAAAGGTGAAAACAGAATAAAGAAGGTAATGCCGGTCTATTGGAAGATGGAAGGCTTTACACGCCGCGTTGACAATAAGAAAAACAGTGTCGCAAGAAGTATTGCGGGACGTGCAGGTGTGTTGTCTAAGAAGAATCCGGATATAGCTTCAATAGAAGTGACTCTTGATAAGATTTACACCGAGCATTTGTCCGTAAGTAGATTTGGTGACGGAGAATTCAAATGGATGGCGCAGATTCCTAACGTGACATTTGAAGGCAATTCTCCTGTTATGGCTGCAAGATTAAAAGAGATTGCGGTAAGCGACAGACCGGGACATATCGTATGTATGACAGATGTTTTTGGAAGTCTCTCTAAGTACACAAAAGAAGCAAGAGATTTCTGGTACGACTTTCTTGGAGAGTACAGACAGACGTGGATAGGACTGTTAAAAGAGGGCAAACAGTATTATAATACAAATATTACAAGACCTTATATGGACTATAAGGACAAAAGTGTATGTGAGAACAGATTTAATTTGTTAAAGAGAATCTGGCAGGGAAGAGACGTAGTCATAATTGAAGGTGAAAAATCAAGACTCGGAACCGGCAACGATCTGTTTGACGGTGCAAAGAGTATACGAAGAATTCTTGCTCCTGTCAGAAATGCATTCAGCATGTATGATGAGATTCTTGAAAGTGCCAAAAAGATAGAAGACAAATCAGTCCTTTTTATAATTGCACTTGGGCCAACGGCAACGATTCTGGCGTATGACCTTGCGGGACTTGGATATCAGGCAATTGATGCAGGACACATGGACGTGGAATATGAATGGTTTAAGATGGGTGCGACTAAAAAAGTAGCTATTGAAAATAAATATGTCAATGAGGTTAATGCCGGTTTTGGTGTTGGCGAATTAAAAGACGAAGTTTATCAGTCACAGATTATTGACGTAATAAAAAGAACAAAACAGTAGAAGAAGAGGTTTCCCATGGATGAACTTATATCAGTAATTGTTCCTGTGTACGGTGCACAAAAATATCTGAATAAATGTATTGATTCGATTATCGGACAGTCGTACACAAATCTTGAAATAATACTTGTAGATGATGTTTCTCCTGATGAGAGCGGACGCATTTGTGATGAGTATGCAAAAAAGGATTCAAGAATCAAGGTTATTCACCGCGAGACTAACGGTGGTATATCTACAGCGAGAAATACCGGAATCGAAGCTGCTACGGGAAGATATATAGGTTTTAGCGATTGTGATGATTATATGCACAAGGACATGTTTAAAACACTTCATGATATGCTTGTTAAGACGGATTCAGATATTGTGGTAAGTACATATCTTGAAGTTCCTGATGATGATGACACACAGGAAGGTGAACCTATAGGTAATCTTGATGATATTAAGACAGTGGAATACACAGGCGTAGGTTGTATGGATAATCTTTTGACCGAGCTTAATGTTGTCACAATACTTCCATGGAATAAGCTATATAAAAAGGAGCTTTTTGACGGGGTAAGATTCCCGGACGGTAAGAACGGAGAGGATGATTTTTGTATTCCGCATCTTCTTTGTGCGGCTAAGAAAGTAACATATTTTGAGAAAGATTTGTATTTTTGGAGAGCAAGACCTACAAGTTACAGCCGTTCATTTAAGCTTAGCAGAGTTGATTATGTGTACGTTCTTGAGGAAAGAGAGCAGTTTCTTAAAGATAAGATTTCAGATGAATTAAAGCATAGATTCTTAGTTCATTACATGGAGATTTTGTGGGATTTTTATTACCTTGTAAGATATAATTATCCTGAAGAAAAAGCTCTTTACAATGAGCTTAGGGATAAATTCATTAATAAGTATAAGGAGAATGAGTCTTTTCTTCATATACCGGCAAAGAAGGAGCTTAAGTGGAAGGCCTTCATGAATCATCTTTTTGTTAGTGATGTATGGTATTCAATCGATCAGGTAAAACGTAAGACGATAAGGAAGATTAAGCATATTGATAATTATAATCACTGATGCTTTGTGGCCTGAAAATTTATTAAGTAAAGTGTGGAGGTAACTTATGGATGCACTTGTAAGCATAATTGTGCCGGTGTATAAAGTAGAGAAATTCTTAAACAGAAGTCTTGACTGCATATTGGCGCAGACATATACCAACTGGGAAGCAATTCTTATTGATGACGGTTCACCGGATGGAAGCGGGAAAATATGCGATGAATATGCGAAGAGGGATTCGCGTTTTGTCGTTGTTCATAAAGAAAATGAGGGAGTTGCCGCTGCAAGAAACACAGGTCTTGCAACAGCAAAGGGAGAATATATCGAGTTTATAGACAGTGATGATTTTGCAGCACCTGATCTTATTAAGACACAGATGGAGCTTGTTAAAAAGTATAATGCCGATATTTGTGTTACGGGATATGATCTTGTATACAATGGTGATATGCCAGAAGTTGTAGCAAAAGGAGAGCCACAGCTGTTAGACAGTGAGGCAACAATAAGAAAGATACTTGAAAACCAGCAGTTTTGCAGTCCTTGGACAAAGCTTTACAACAAAAAAGTTTTTGACGGGGTAAAATATCCTGCCGGAGCAATTTTTGAAGATCTAATGACTGCATTTGAGATATTTTCAAAAGCAGATAGTGTTGTATATCAGAATGTAAATCTGTATTATTATTTTCAGGCAAGTGAAAGTATAACCCGAAGTGATTTTCATTATGGAAAGCTTGATGAAGTAAGAGCGCTTCAAAAACAGTATGAGTATATAAGAGACAATTATCCTAATCTTACGGACGAAGCAAGATACAAATATATTCATAATGTAAAAGGTCATCTTATGAATCTTGTTACAAAAAATGATGATTACGGAAAAAAGAAATATAAAGAGTTTGCCAAAATACTCAATAGTAATTATAATTTCTATAGAGATTACAAAAAGCCTGATAAAAAAGAAATGTTCAGGCTGGTTCTTATGAAGCATCCTATTGTCTACAGAGGATTTTATAAGATTACGGGAAAAAGTTAAGGCTTCGCCTTAGATTATAACTATCCGGAGGTAACCAGATGAAAATAGGGATTATATCTATGCAGAGAGTTGTTAATTACGGCTCATTTCTGCAAGCATATTCTCTTAAAACTATAATAGAAAAAATGGGCAACGAAGTCGAATTTATCGACTATCACGTAGAGCCGCCTCTTATTGAGGTTAAAGAAGAAACTGTGGAAGTGAAGCAACAGTCTGTCGTAAATAAGGCAATTCGTTATTTATGGGAGCACAGAAGCCCTAAGGCGGTTAAGCTTAGAAATTTCTACAGAGCCAAGATGTATCTGACTAAGAGATATAACGAAGAATTCCTTCCTTTGCTTGGTGTTACTGATGAGAAGAAGTATCTTTGTAAAGAAGATGCAATTGTCATTGGAAGTGATGAGGTGTTTAACTGCCTTCAGACTAACAAGGACGTGGGATATTCAAAGGAATTGTTTGGTAAGGATGCAAACTGTGATATTCTTATCTCATATGCGGCTTCTTTTGGAACCACTACATTAGACGGACTTAAGAAATATGGAATTGATAATGAGATTGCGGACATGTTAAGTGAGTTCGATGACATCTCAGTAAGAGACAAGAACTCAATTGAAGTTGTGACAACTCTTGTCGGGGAAGAGCCAAAGTATCATGTGGATCCGGTATTTTTGTCAGATTACAGCGGACTTGTACCTGACAGTGTAAAACTCAAGGATTATATGATTGTGTATGCGTATGGCAGCAGAATAAGCGAGACCGAGGCAGCAGCAATTAATGCTTTTGCAGCGCAGAATAATCTTAAAGTTGTAACTATCGGCGAGACCAACAGATTTGAGTGGGAGCACCTGATGCTTACACCGTTTGAAGTATTGGCATACTTTAAAAATGCAGAGTATGTTGTTACTGATACTTTCCACGGAAGTGTTTTTTCAATCAAGTATAACAAGCAGTTTGCAACAATAGTAAGAGAAGGTAACAGGCAAAAGCTTATGGATCTACTTTCTCGTTTTAATCTTGAAAGCAGAAGAGTTGATGATATTGCAGACCTTGGTAAGATTCTAAAGACGCAGTATAATCATGAAGAAGTTAATACAAAGATTAAAACAGAAAGAGAGAACAGTATTAACTATTTGAGAAAATATTTTGGTAATGAAGCATAACAGTATCATTTAAAATTATTACGGAGAATACAATGGAGATTAATCTTCTAAGCAAATACAGAGCGGCACTCATGGGTGTCGCCATGCTTTTTATTGCTGTTTTTCACAGCACTCTTACAATTGATAATATTATTGGTCTTAGATTCATTAAATTTGCCGGAGACATAGGTGTGGATATATTCTTCTTTGTCTCCGGTATCGGAATGTTTTACTCATTTTTAAAGACAACGGATATAAAAAGCTTTTACAGAAAGAGGATCATTCGTATACTTCCTGCATGGGTTGTGCTCAATCTTGTGGTTCAGTTATATGATGCCATATTTAACGGCTTTAATCCGGGATGGTTTGTGCTTAACATGACAGGGCTTTCGTTCTGGCTGACAGGAAGCCTTTATTACTGGTATGTACCTGCCATTCTTGTATTGTATCTTGTAACCCCATTCTTCATGAAAATGTTTGAAAAGAATATAAAGAAAGCCTATGCATTTTTAGCAATTGCATGGATTGTCTGTATAGGACTTTGCTTTGTAGTCCATAATGCGCACTTTTTTATAATTCTTTTCAGGGTGCCTGTATATTTTACAGGAATTTATGCCGGAAAACTGTGCTATGACAAAACAAAGGTTGACGGCAAATGGACAGTAATAACAGCGTTATTGTTCTTTATAAGTCTTGTTCCTGAGATTATAATCATGAAGTACAATGAGACGGTTTCATTTATCAGATATGACTTTAAGTATCTTTGTTTTTTTGTGACAGTAGTAACGGGTACAATTCTTTTAGCGCATATATTTGCAAAGTGCAATATGGAAAAAGGTGTTGTTGTGCGATGCTTAAGCTACATCGGAGGATGTACACTTGAAATATATCTTTTACATGAATTTGTGCTTGCAAGATGTACATACTGGTTGTCGGTTGCAGGCGTTAATACGGCATCTGCATTGATATTAAATGTGATTAATATAGTTGTATTTGTGGCTGTTGTATTTATGGCACACGGACTTGAAAAGGTATTTGCAAAAGTTAAATAACCGTTTTAGAAGAGAAAAGGACAGGATATGAACAAAATAAGATATAGCAGTATTGATACGATTCGATTTATTCTTGCATGTTGTATAGTTATGATTCATAACCCGTACGGATATACCAAAAATCCGTTACTGGATGTGGTTCTCAGAATGGCAGTTCCTATATTTTTTATGATATCCGGTTACTTTAATGTAACAAGTGATGATAAGGCAGCTGCTAAGAATATAGCAGCTGTGAAAAGAACATTGAAGCTTGTTGTGATTGCCAATGTGCTGTATTTTTTCTGGGGAATTTATATGAATATGTATTCATTGAAATCATTTCTTGGATATGTATTCTGGCCGGGTAACATAGTTAACTTTGTTGTGTTTAATGAATCACCTGTGAAGGCACATTTATGGTTTTTATCAGCACTTTTTATGTGTTATGCAATTATGTATGTATCGGCAAAATTAAAGCTTGGAAAGAAGATATATCTTTTAATTTTCTCAGGTTTGTTTGTAATGCTTCTTTGTGAGTTTGATAATGTATTAATAGGACGTGATATATATGTTATTTACTACAGAAACTGCTGGTTCTTTGGAATTGCTTATTTTCTTGTTGGAAGATGGCTTAGAGAAAATGAAGATAAAGTGAAAGAGTTTGCGGGTAAGCTTACGCTTTGGAAGGTAATTGCCGTAACAGTTATCAGTTTTGGTATTGCATTAGGTATGAGAAGATTTACAGGGGCAAATGAAATGTATACAGTTATGCTGCCACTTGAGGTGATCTTAATGTCTTTAGCAGTAAAGAATACATCATTTGGACAGAATACTGTATTTGAAAAACTCGGAAGAGAGTACAGCCTTCCTCTGTATATTTTGCATCCAATTGTATGTGATATCATATTCAGATTATCCAGAATGTATGGCTGGAGCAATAATGTTATGAGCTATATCGTTGTTCCCGTAACAATAATAATAATGCTGATAACATTAAAGGGTTACTTTACTGTTATCAGCATTAGGAGGAGTTCTAAAAACTAATTAAGCATTTATTTGGTGATTATATTTGCCTGCGTTCCCTCACAAAGATATACGCAATCTTTATATGAATCAGATGTGTTATTCTTGATTATGAATGTCTGTGCATTCTGGTCTGTTACACAGTATGCAAGAAGATTCTTTCTGAATGTGTTAACATTAGGTGCATATATTGTATTGCCGGTAAATGATACCTTATGACCGTTAAGTGCTGTTCCGATGTTAACATACACTGCATTGCCGGTAATGAATAATGCGTCATCATTTTTATCGTTGTAGTAGTAGTTAAATACATTGTCTGAAACGTCTGAGTCATATTCAAGACTTATCTTTATATAACTTATGAAGTTATCTACGCATGCGTTCATGTCTATAGAATTGTTCTTCATATACTTTGGTGCCTGTGCAACTGATTCTGCATGGGCATTAATTTTTATATCATTATCAGTTATAGTTGTCTCACTAAAGAGATATCTCATTGATGCATTAACAGTTACAACATTATGACTGAATAACATTTCGCCACAGGCAATGATTGCCATTCCTTCTTTTCCCTTGCCGTCTACAGTAATATTATTATCGTGAACATATACGTTGTCGGCTCCAGAGAAAACAATTCCTGTATTGTAGTCAGTGTTGTTAGTTACATTAATTACATTGTATGAAACATCACATTTATCAATTACACCAAATGTCATAAGACTTTGTGGCGTTATGGCATTGACGGTGTTGCCTGTAAATGATACATCTGAAACATTCTTTGAATCATCGTATGCAAAAGTGAAACACATTGTTCTTGCTGATACTTCATTAGTATATTTTGCATTAAATACATTGTTAGAGACCTTAATGTGTCTCATGTAAGAACTGTTTTCCTTGCCGCCAAACAGAGAGAACATCTCATCATGTGCGTTGTGCTCGAAAGTATTATTTGTAATTGTTGCATTTTCACAGCCTGCATTCCAGATATCTGTAAAAATAAGATTACATCCACGTTCTACACCGCCAAGCTGTTCAAAATAGCAGTTATTAACGGTTACGTTTTTCCAACCTGTATAGAATGCGAGATTAGTATATTCTCTGTCTGTGTTAGGGCCATCCTTTTTTACTGTAGGAGGTACTATAAAACTACAGCTTTCAAAAGAAATTCCGTCAGAGTAATATACGGATACCTGTCTTGAGTAGTTAACTGTCCATTTTTCACAGGCCTTGAAACATATTTTCTTGAAGGAAATGTTGCTGCATCCCCATACTGTAAAGAAGTTCTCATCAGGTGTGTCGCTGCCCTTATAATCACTGGTTGTCATTATAATGCTTTCTGCTCCGTCTCCGCAGATATCAAGATTATGAACATCATGTAAATCAATTCTCTTTTTACACTTATAATTTCCTTTAGGGAAATATACCTTTGTTGCACCACTTTTAAGAACTGTGTTGATTACATCTGAATCGTCTGTAATACCATCACCTTTAGCACCCATATCCTTAATGTTAACGTAATCAGAATAATCTTCTTCATTGGTGTTAACAGGATCAGCAACTTCAGGAACATCATCTTGCTGTGGTGTTGAAGTATCTATTGGAATTACTGTTGGGGCAGTATTACCGGTTGATACTATAGCATCAGGACTAATAGGCGGTGTGCTTATTGAAGTTGCTGTCGGAGTAGAAACTACGTTAACAGAACTACCTGAGTTATTGCTACCTGATCCACCCGAATTTCCGGAACTACTTGAAACTATTGATACGGCTGAACCTGAGTTAGAGGTATTTGAACCTGTCTGTGCAGTATCATTTGAAGTAGAACCTGATGATGAACCGTTAGAAGATTGTCTGTTTGAATTGTTTCCTGAGTTATTGTCTGTTGATGCTCTGATAATGATACCTTCAACAACCCATGTATCATTATCTTGTCCGATGTTGTACCAGTAAATCTTGTCTTTACCTGATATAACAGATGAAGTACTAGGAGTGCTTACAATCTTCTCATATGCATTAGAACCGTAAACCGTTGCAAGTTTTACTTTTCCAAAACCAAGGTTTTTATATTTGTCAGAAGAAGCAAATGTTCCTTGCGATGACATTGATACATTATCATTAAGTATTCTAAACTGTGCATCAATAACTGTTCCTTCAGGTTTGTTAACTATCTGTCCGTCAACTTTCCATAAGAGATAATCTCTTGTGATGGAATACCATTCTATTGTCTGGAAGTAATATAAACTTACACCGGATAAATTCGGATAGGTTACAACTTTTGATTCTACCTGAGAGTATGCAGTTCCGGGATTAATGATTCCTGTTCCGACAACTTTATATTTTGATGATGGAGCTTTTTTACCAGGTATAGGTCTTGCTGTATTAGAATCCAACAGTCTGAAGAAAGCAATGCTTGTACTTGATAAAGAAGCTGCACCAACACTTTCAGGTATATATGAAAATGTTAGTAAAAGTGAAAAAATAATAAATGATGAAATTATCTTTTTAATTGTCCTTTTCATAATGTTTCCTCCTTGTCTTTGGAGAGAACGAAAAAAGACTTGCGTGATAATGGCAAGTCTTTTTGATTTCTGATTATTTAATCGCACGGATTAAAATAATGAATTCGGCAACCGGCTGTCGTAGCTTGCTTTATAAGCTTTAGACCCATTGGCTTTGCGCCCTAATCTTTCAATCAGTTTGCTATTATCGTTCATTTCTCACAAATATTAAATTAAAAAAGGTATAGGATTTAGATGTTTTTTCATCTCTATGTAATATATTATATGGGTTTTTAGGGGGAATGTCACTAGGTCAATAGTCCCTTTTTGTGCAATATAGTTGACTTTTTTTGAATATAAGGTATAAACTTTAGACTGAATATTTAAAAGATTCAGACAATATTTTCAACAAGGGCAATTAGTGTGAAATGAGAAAGCTTAATGTATATGATGGATATAAAAAAATTAACGTTTGGGATGAATATGTAGAATCAGCATCCGGATATTGCAAATCTATAGAGATTACAGTGGAGTCAGGAGATTGTATCTGGAATCAGGGAATAATATGTATGGAGGTGGATGTTTATCCAAAACATGCAAGTAATTATGCAATGGTTTGTGTGGAGTATGTGCCAAATCAGTCAGATAAGACGAATATCATTATTGAATATGACAGAGAATCTGTAGATGATACCATTAAAGATATGATGACAAATAAAAAAGCAATACTTGGATTAAATGAAGAATTTGCTAAGAATTTGGAAGAGTTTTTTGTGGAGTATCCGGCAAAAAGACTTCCCCAAGGTACTATTAGAATATTTAATGGTGCATATGATGAAACAGGCTCTAGTTACGTTTCTTTTAAAAGTGTTATGGAATTAATTATTGATGCTTTTGAAAATTTTTATAATCTGAATGATGATAATTATTTAAAGAAATTAATTGAAAAATTTTAGCTATAAATGAGGCTGAAAAGGAATCAGTAGCTGCTTCATAGATTAGATTCTTATTTTGGGACGTTTCTTAAATTCTAATACAATGAAGCAGCCAATCAAAAATATCTGCTGAAATTTAAATTATACTAACAGCATACGTTATCTCTGTTTATATTAACAATTTTATAGTCTATTCCTTTTTCGTTGAACTTATCTATTAGGGTCTGTGCATCATTTTCCATTTTAAACTTTAATTCTTCCGGATATAGAGGAATGACCTGGTAGAAATTGATTGTTTTACCGGAAGATGTTTTCAGTTTGACTTCCCCCTGATGGTTTTCACAGAAATCAAGAACTACACTATTAAATTTTGTGTTAGCAGCATATGGTGTTCCTGCTTCATCAGTCTGTGTTGAATGACCGAAAGAAAGCCATGTGTCGCAAAGAATAGGTAAACGTGCAACCTGTTTAAGAATCTTGATAGGCCAATAATCCTTCATGTCCTGACTCTGAATATTCCAGTTTTTAGGTAGGTATATTACGTACTCTGCTCGTTCGATATTGTTTTCTTTCCACTTGTCCGGAATCTTCATTTCATAAGCACCGGCCCCCATAGTAACGAGCTTATAAAAAGGCTCCTCGGCTGTAGGCGGAATAAAGCATACATCTAAATGTATGTCCGGGGAAACAATTTCATGAAAGACGCTGTCAAAATCACCGAAAGCCTTAGTGATGTATGCATCAACTTCATCTAATTCTTTATCATCGTAAAGATACATTGGTTCCCTTCTTTTAAATAACTTATTAAATAATCCCATGTTTTTTCTCCTTATAGTTCATTGGTTTTCGCAATAATCATTTTACAAGTAATGATTTTCTTTTTCTAATACCCATGGTATATTTGCTGAAATCTCGAGTTTAACAATTGGAGCACGTGATTCGTCTTCCATAAATACTGCGTTTTCAAATGAAACATAAAAACCGTTAGTTACCTCGTAAGCCTTATCAGCATTCCAAGTATAACAGTTGTAACCAGATGTGTCTACTTCTTCCCATGCACTTTCACCCTCCAATACGGTCCCTGATAAATAACATAATGCACTGTAAAACAATGAACCGTCGTCATTTGTACAATTTCTAAAGCACTCATCCATTTTTTTTGGATCTATTCCAAGTTTTGAAAAGAAATTTGTAACTTCTTTTGGAAGAACATCAAATGCCTTCTCAAAGTTTATGCATGCGTCACAGGTACACCCCTCACTGATTTTGTCAGCGTTATCATAGCGTTTTTTAGTTTTATTCACATCAATATCAACTTTATATTCTCCAAAAACAAATATCATAACATTAATCCTCACTGTAGGTAGATTTGAACTATACGATGTATTATCATAGTGGACATTATAAGAAAACACAATATATTAATAGTATAATCTGATGGGGGCTAAGATTAATATGGTTTTGGATGGAATCGGTTGAATGATTATGGAATATGGTTTTTCACTTGGAGAATGCTGGCATGATAGTTTGCTTGAAAAGATAACAATAGTTTGATAATTGAATTACTGGATGGTGTAAAAATATATTGTATGTGAAGATGTTATTATTCTTCTACGCCTAGTAAATTACCGTCGGGGACTACTAGGTAAATTACAAAATTGTTGTACACCTAGTAATTATCCGCCTGGGACTACTAGGGAAATTACAAAATTGTTGTTCACCTAGTAATTATCCGTCGGAGACTACTAGGAAAATTACAAAATTGTTGTACACCTAGTAATTATCCGCCTGGGACTACTAGGTAAATTACAAAATTGTTGTTCTCCTAGTAATTATCCGTCGGGGACTACTAGGAAAATTACAAAATTCTTCTTCACCCTAGTAATTTACTACTGGCAACTAGGTCACGACCCTCGGCTACTAAAAATATATACTCTAATTAAACTCTTGCTATAATCTGTGACTTATATGTTTCATCCAAGCAGTCATCAACTATATTGCCACCGTCAGCTTCGTTGGTAAATTTTGATGGAATGGCAATCTTGGTGTCTGTTCGTGCTAACATCCATTCGTATTCGATATCGCAGTGACCGATATCGTAAGCGGTTATACCGGCTTTGCAAAGATCGTATGCTAAAATTGTTGCGCAAGGACCAAGTGCTATAAACACCGGTCGGCCGTTAGCGTGTTCTTTAATAAGGCTTAATATACTATCATATTTGTCAAATGAATTGGTGCTAGGAGCAAGTATTCTTTCTATGTTGGCACCGTCAAATAAATCATTTCCGATTCCAAGTCTTGATTTTTCACCTTCTACGATAAGAATATCTTTTCCTTTCCACAAAGTACTAAGCTTCGTAAAATATGAAGGGCAGGCAGATTTATCAAAATATCTCATGTAAGGCCTTGTAACATTTGTGGTTAGATATTGTGTCTTTGGGTTACATACCTTTTGCCATGTCTTTCTTTCGTGAAGCATATGCCATATCCAGTAGCGGCGGCTTTTTTGCGTCTGGTTATCGTAATCAATCATGTTAATCTCATCAGGTATTGCTATATAACAAGGCGCATCTGCGTCGTTAAGAATCTCCTTAAGTCTTTGGGCAAGCTTAGGATTGGCTTCCTGAAAACCTATAGCCGTACCGTTAATAAGGGTAAGTTCGCCGTCACCGAATCTGCAGATTCCTTTATTGCCTGAACATAAAATATCAAGTGAATCTTTTGTGTTAAGAATATTCAGTTTATGATTTGAACGAATATATGCAAAGAGTAGATTCTTCTTCATATTGAATCGCATATTGTTTTTTATATTTCTAAGATTGTTTTTCATCACCTCAAGTGTAGGAGTTTTCTTTTTGTAATCCATGTATTCAAGGCGCAGATACTGTTTGTGTGCCACAACAGGTGAATTTTTGAAGGTCTTGTAAAATTCAAGAGTAGCGTGATCAACATCCACGGAATTGTCATTGATTTTATTATATATTTCATATTCTTTATCAAATGCTTTTTTAAGGTGTATTGATGCAAATGAATCACTGCTGCATATATTATAGTAGAAACGGACTATCCATCTTAAAGAGAAAATACAGCTGTTAAGGGCAAGATGGTTTTCATTTTTCTGCATAAAGAAATCTGTTCTTCCTGTATATGCATCTGCACAATCTATATATCTTGAACCACTTATTGTATGCATAATACTACCTTGTCTTGTACGGTAAAGGTACAATGAGTTATCTATGACAGCAATGTTTTTTGAAGCATACATGAAAAGATGAGCCACGAATTCATCTTCATTTTTTCTCTTTGGAGGAAATTCGATATTATCAAAAAGTTCTCTTTTGTATATTTTGTTCCATGTTGTTACAAACTTTGTTTCATGATGTGTAAAGAAGAGATTCATTATCTCTTTATTGCTGTATATTTTTAGATTATTAATTTCACCGGTAGTCTGTTTTTCAAAAGTTGTCTCCTGAGGTACAGGTTTAAATGAACATATTGCCATATCGGCATCATTTTCATCCATTATCTTATAAAACATCTCAAGATAATCACAAGTAAGAATATCATCACTGTCAACAAAACAAATATATTCTCCTACGGAATTGGCAATACCAATATTTCTTGCAGTAGATAAATCACCAATTTCTGATGTAAGAACAGAAAAACGTGAATCTTTTGCGGCAAATTCGCGACAGATCCTTTCTGAATCATCTGTGGAATTGTTAACTACCAATATTGCTTCATAATCTGTAAATGACTGATGAAGAATTGAATTAAGACAATCAGTTATATAATCTTCAACATTATGAACAGGTACAACAACACTTATTTTCTTTTGCATAAATCAATCCTCCGATTTTAAAACTATCTTAACTATTTCTCTTGGGTTATTGTAGCGGGGAATTGGTGCAGCACCAAGCCCTGTGTTGGAAATCAGCGTACTTCCGTTAAGGTCGTACACGCCTTTTTCAAAATTGGCACCGAGTTTGACATCAGTGCTGATAAGACCACCGGCAAATGGGAGTCTTATTATTCCGCCATGTGTATGACCGGACAAAACCAGATTATATCCGAGTTTGCTTGTTTCATCAAATGCTTCCGCATTATGATATAAAAGAATGGAAAATGTATCAGCCGGGGCCTTAAAATCGTCCCAGTAATCAGGGAAGCCGTAGTAGTCGATTCCTGCAAGGAAGATTTTTGAACCGTTTCTTTCTATATAAATCTTGTTATCGTTCATATCGATAACACCGTATTTATCATATAAATCCTGCATCTGTGAATAGAAAACCATATTTTCTTTTTCATGATTGCCTGTAACCTGATATATCGGGCACAGGTCGTGTATGCCTTCAAGCAGATATTCAAGATTGTCGATGTTTTTGTGGTTTTCATCTATCATATCACCGGTAAAGACTATGATGTCGGGATTGCAGTCTTTAATCTCTTTAATAAGTTTTGCTTCCTTTTTGCCAAAAGACTTGAGATGAAAATCTGAAATTGCAACTATGGTAAATCCGTCAAAATCCTTTGGTATAAGGGAATTTGTGATATTGTATGTTGTAGTTTTTAACGGGTTAATAAAACCTGCCGAAAGAATAGCTATAATGACAAAACATGCAATTCGGATTATTCGACGACGTTTTTTTTTCTCTTCGACAGTACGCATTCTTTTATACATCTAAAAACTCCTATAAAAATTATGATGTATCATTATACATCATGTAATGGTAGTCTAGCAATTAAAGTGTTAAAAATGTTTACAAAATTCTTAAGAAGTTTAAAAATAATTAAATTAATGCGTATATGTCTTGAATTTATTTTTCAATGACATATACTACAACTGTTTGAAGAGTTTTTACGGCTCAATTTAAGTTGAAAAAGGATACAGAAAGGAAAACAAAAATGAAAAAGATAGTATTAGGAATTGCACTTGGTGTCGTTGCGGTGGCACTTATGGTATGTGCAGGTGTTGGAATCGCAATGGCTAAATCAACAATGAAGAAGCTTGACAGCATGCAGGATTTGTGCCAGAGCATGGAGAACGGAGTTGGAGATTTACAAGACAAGAACAAGGAACTTATTGCTTATGTTGATGAGGTTAAGGCTGAGGCAGAAAAAGGCGATGAAGCTGAATTCGTAACAATCGCCGGACAGTATGAGATAAGGGATACAAGTGCTATTTCTGATGCATATAAAAGCGGAAATACAGATGGCTTAACAGCTAATGAAAAAGAAACTTTAAAACTTGCAGAAAAGGTTCTTAACGAAGTTACTAAGCCTGAGATGAGCAATTACGAAAAAGAGCTTGCTATATTTACATGGATTAAGAAGAATGTAAAACATGATGAAGGAGCTCTCTTAGCTGTTGTTGACCCTAACGTAAATACATATACACCATATGGAGTTCTTATGGGGAAACAGGCTGTATGTGTAGGATATGCAACAACATTTAAACTTTTCATGAATATGATTGGACTTGACTGTATGGTTATGCATAACACAGATTTGTATCATTCATGGGATCTTGTTAAGTTAGATGACGGTGAGTGGTATTTATGTGATTTATATATGGATGGTTGCGGAACAACACCTACATATAATAACTTCAACTGTAACAGCACACAGTTTTTGAGCGGACATGACTGGGATCAGGATCTTTATCCTGTTGCTAACGGAATCAAATATAATTATGCAAACATGAATGCAAAGGAAAGCACAATTGAGCAGATGCTTGCAAAGATTAAGGCTCAGATGAAGGTTAAAAAGACTAATGCTGCATATTACAGACTTCCTGCAGGAACAGATGCTAAATATATATCTCAGCTTGCATCAGGAATTCAGGAAAGAATGAATGGAAGAATCGGTGAAGGTAATTTTGAAACAAATTTAACTGTTGATGAGAACGGAAGATATATTTTAGGTGCATTATTCAACTACTACGAATATGAAGAGCCTTCTGAAACACAGCTTGATGCAGATTTAGAGAAACTTCTTAATGATACATTTGGTGAAGTTAAGAGCGACTATGATCATTATGAAGAGGATTATTGCGGTTAATCAAATAACAGGAGAATGACTATGAGATTAAATGAATATACTAAGAAAGCATTAGTGCTTATTACAGCAGCTTCTATGTGTATAGGTTCATTTACGGCATGTGGAAGTGACAAGGGTTCAAGTGACAAGAAGGATAATAAATCCTCTGAAAGTAGCGATTCTAACAAATCAGCTGAGGATGATAAGAGTTATAAACCAGCCAAGGAGATAGTAGAGGCAATGGCATCTTCTGTCAACACACTTCCAGAACTTAAGTATGTAGAATATGCAGATGAAAGTGCACAGGATACTTTTGAATCTCTTTGTGATATTGATTATTCACTTGTGAAAGATTTCTGTATAGCTTATTCAATTGATACGGAATCTCCAGCGGAGGAGATTCTTGTAATCAGACTTTCAAGTGAAGAAGAGGCTAAGGAAAATGTATCCATGCTGGATGAAAGAATTGACAGACGTAAGAAAATGTTTATGAATTATAAGCCGGAATTCATTCCAATTATAAATAAGGCAAAGACTGATTATGATGGAAGTTACTTATATCTTATTATTTCAGCTGATAGTGAAGTGATTAGTAGAGCGTTTGATAATTCAGTAGAATAATAAATATATATAAGGTACATTGGTATATATAGTATTGAGAAAAAACAGATGATGATGTTTTGTGCATTATCATCTGTTTTTCTTGACTAACGGTATGATTTTTAGGATAATGTTTTTAAATGGAGGTGTGCGCATGAGTAAGAAAAATATTATATTTAGTGTATGTACAATAGCTATAGTTGCCGCTTTGGTATATGTTGTCGGCATGTTTATTATTAGTTCGGTTGCACATCATGGTAATAGCAATAATGATAAAAGCAGTAATACCGTAAGTTTATCAAAAGACGAGACTTTAGAGACGAAAGATAACAAAGAATCGGTTCCTATTGAAGATGACAAAGTTGATGATGCTTTTGAATATTTTAGAGATAAGAGTTTTAATGATGTAATTATATACAGCAATGAATTCACAAGAAGACAGATTACAATTGATAAGAATGATGTTTCATTTGTCGGTGTCAAGGATGTTAAAGTAGATTTTACAGCTCCTGTTGAACTTAATGATGAATCTGTTATAGCTGTGGATTTTAAAAATGAGTCTGACGGAATCTTTTTTGTTCAGGAGGATGCATCGGCGGGCAATATTTATTACAGTGTATATATGACAAATGATGGCGGTGTAAAATGGAAAGAGAAGAATGTAACACATTTTGCAGGTGAGATATCAGGTGTATATTATACGGATGCTGATAAAATAGTTGTAATTTCCGCAGGTGGTGCATATGCTACCAATGTTATTAATGTATCTGAGAATGGGGCAGGAAGCTGGAAAGTTGTTGAAAATGAGATTACAGATAATGAGAACGGAATCATTTATCCTATAAGAATTACAGAACAGGAGAAAGTTTTCCTGATTGCATGTATGGATAATGAGACTGTAAGCAGCGCAATGATGTATAAGCTTGACAATGATTGGAGCGTAGAGGACAGTTATGAAGTCAGAGTCAAATAAGGAATATCAGGTTTATTCCAGAAGATACAGTGCCAATGTTGATTACAGGACACAGGTACGTAATCATATAAGCAAACTGAAAAAGGAAGAAGCAAAAGATATTATTGATTGTGATAAGAAAAAGAATAATGAATCTGCACAATGATACGTAAGATGTGGAGTTAAAGGTGGAACTTATGGGTGATAAAAAACATATATTGATTATTGATGATTCGACAATTACTCTTAAGCAGGCCAGAGAGATGCTAAAGGATGATTTCAGACTTGCCATGTGCAAATCAAGTAAGCAGGGGCTTGATTTTATTAAAGACAGCGATGAAAAACCGGATTTGATTCTTCTTGATATTAACATGCCTCAGATGGATGGTTATGAGACGATGGCACGTATTATGGCGGATAAGAATACGTGTACGATTCCTGTTATTTTTCTTACGAGTGATTTGGATATAGAAAGTGAAGTCAAGGGGCTTCGTATGGGAGCAATGGATTTTATACACAAACCATTTGTTCCTGAAATCGTAAGAAGCCGTATTAACAGAATTCTTGAGGTTGCAGATTTAAGAAAGCGACTTGAGGGACAAGTTGAGAATAAGACCAAGGAACTTGAAGAACTTTCGGAATATACGAGCGAGATTCAGGAGATAGCAAGAACTGACGGGCTTACCGGAATATTTAACAGGGCATATTTTGAGAATGTTGCTACGGACTACATTGGTAGAATGAAATCAGGATATATGTTTATGCTCGATCTCGATAATTTTAAGGGTGTAAATGATATGTATGGTCATATAGCCGGTGATGAAGTCCTTAAAAAATTTGCCGACATAATAGTAATGAATGTAGACGGTAAAGGAATAATTGGACGAATAGGCGGAGATGAATTTGTTGTAATACTTGGTGAGTGTAATAGCCGCGAAGAAGCGGCAGCGGTTGCTAAGAGAATCATTTCAGACATAAAAGATTATAAGTTCAGATTTACGGATATGTCATTGGTATCTTCATCCATCGGAATATCGGTATATCCTGATGATGGCAAGACATTCATGGAATTATACAATACAGCTGATAAGGCGTTATATTATGTTAAACAAAACGGCAAGATGGGATATCACTTTTACAGTGACCAGTATCAAAGAAATGATGGCAAGGAAGCTGCAATACAGGCGGATCTTGAAGCTATTAAGCAGATAATCGGGGATCACTGTGAAGATAACGGCGCATATCTGGTAGAATATGAGGGCTTCAAGAAAATTTATCATTTTCTTGAGAGAGTTGGGGAAAGAACAAATGAGGAGTATCAGATTCTTCTTTTTACTGTTATGGGGCATGATGGTAATGCGCCTGCTACGGATATACTTGGAGAATCAATGGGAAAAATGCATGACATTATTTCGACTTATCTTCGTAAAGGCGATGTTGCAACAACTTTCAGCAGCTGCCAGTACATAGTTCTGCTTATAGGAGCAGGTCATGATCAGGCCGTTCATGTTGCAGAACGTATAGTAGGAGTATATCGTGAACAGATGGCGGCCAAATCGCTTACTGTTAAGTACGACTGCAGTGAGATTGAAAACATGTCAGATAATAAAAAGACGTGGGAAGATGAGCGTGAAAAACATTAATGAACAGTAAAGAACAACAGGTTGGTAAGGTCAATTATCAGGTTATTCTTGATAAGACCATAAAAGAGGATTTACAATTAAATAGCGACAAGAGATTGCTGCTGCATGCGTGCTGTGCACCATGTAGCAGCTATTGTATTGAGTATCTTTCGGGGATATATAATATCGTAATTTATTTTTTTAACCCTAATATTACAGACAAAGAAGAGTATGAAAAAAGAGCCGATGAGATTAAGCGGTTTGTAAATGAGTTTAACGGGCAATACTGTGGTAAGGCTTCAAGATATTTTGAAGGACGTACCTGTAAAGAAGTGTCGGTGATATTTGGTGAATACAGACCACAGGATTTCTTTGAGATTGCAAGGGGCCTTGAGAAAGAAAAAGAAGGCGGTGCAAGATGCTACAAATGTTATGAGCAGCGCTTACAGTCGACGGCACAGGTTGCCAAAGAAGGAGGATATGATTATTTTTCAACTACACTGTCAATAAGCCCTTATAAACGTGCAAACTGGCTTAATGAGATTGGCGGCCGTCTAAGTGGTGAGATGGGAGTACCTTATCTGTTTTCGGATTTTAAAAAGAAGAACGGTTACAGACGATCCATTGAACTGTCCGCACAATACGGACTGTACAGGCAGGATTTTTGCGGTTGCATATACTCAAAAGTTGAGAGTGAGCTAAAAAGGGAAGCGGTAAATACAATTGACTATAGTTGTAGAAAATGATAAAATAGGTTTGGTATGACAGAAATGTCTTCATATGCCAGGCCTTTTTGTATATTACGCAAACTGCAAGCATATGATAAAATTAGCGCCAGACCTTGTTACAGAGCGGTGTACAGGGTTGACGAGGACGAAGGTTATCGAAAATTCGGCGGATGCCTTTGCGTGATTATGGGAGCATGTTATCCTTCAGACAAAATACCGGGTAACCGGGGCACAAAAACTGATGGAATCCTAAATTAATGGTACCCCTATGCCCTTTTTTGTACGCACAGGGTGTTAGGGAGAAGGAGGATAATATGTGCGGAATAATTGGTTTTACAGGTGACCTTGATGCAAAAGAGGTTTTGGTGGAAGGCCTTAAGACTCTTGAGTACAGAGGTTATGACAGTGCGGGAATAGCATTTCTTGCTGACGGTAAGATTAAGACAATCAAGACAAAAGGTAAGGTTGAGGATTTAAAGAAGAAAGTTGAAGAGACTTCAAGCGATGTAACAAAGTGTGGCATAGGTCATACAAGATGGGCTACTCACGGTGGTGTTTCAGACATCAACTCACATCCTCATACAGCAGGAAAGGTTACACTTATTCACAATGGTATTATTGAGAATTATCAGGATCTTGCAGCGGAATTTGCATTAGAAGGAATTAAGCCGGTTTCACAGACAGATTCAGAGATTGCGGCAATGGTAATCAACTCATTTTATGAGGGAGACCCTAAGGAAGCTATCAAGAAAGCTGTAGGAAAGCTTCGCGGAGCTTATGCTTTCTGTGTAATGTTTGAGGATGTTCCGGGAGTTATTTATGCTATAAGAAACGGAAGCCCACTTGTTGCAACACATACGGATGAAGGATCGGTTATCGCATCTGATATGGTGGCACTTATTAAGTATTCAAAAGATTATTTTGTACTTCCAGAACATAAGATAGCTACACTTACTAACGACGGTATTGTTGTTGACGATCTTGACGGCAATGTAGTTGAACCTGAGATGTTACATGTTAACTGGGATATAGCTGCTGCCAGAAAAGGCGGATATGATTACTTCATGTTGAAGGAGATTCATGAGCAGCCTGAGGCACTTCGAAATACAATAATGCCACGAATCAAAGATGGTATTGTTGATTTTGGCGAGGACGGCGTTCCTGATGATATATTTAAGAAATGCAACAGAATAGTTATCGTAGGCTGTGGAACTGCGATGCATGCAGGACTCGTAGGAAAGAACATGTTTGAGAAGTTACTTCGTGTGCCTGTATCTGTTGAGATTGCATCAGAGTTTAGATATGCAGATCCTATATTATCCGAGGATACACTTGTTATCTCAATTTCACAGTCTGGCGAGACTGCCGATACACTTGCAGCAGTTAGACTTGCTAAAGAAAAAGGAGCAACAACTCTTTCGATTGTCAATGTAAAAGGTTCATCGATTGCAAGAGAAAGCGATTATGTATTATATACACATGCAGGTCCGGAGATTGCGGTTGCATCAACAAAAGCATACACAGTTCAGCTTGCAGTAATCTACATGATAGCATTCCGCTGTGCAATGGCTAAGGGTAAGGCCGGCGCAGATGAGATTAAAGATCTTGTAAATGAGCTTAAAAAGACAATTACATGTGTTGAAAATGTTATAAAATATGATTCTCAGATTGAGACAATAAGCCATATGCTTGATAAGGCAACCAACCTGTTCTTCATTGGAAGAGGACTTGATCATGCATTATCATGCGAAGGTTCAATAAAGCTTAAGGAGATAAGCTACATCCATTCTGAGGCGTATGCAGCAGGAGAGTTAAAGCACGGAACAATTTCTCTTATAACAGACAATGTACCTGTTATTGCAATAGCAACACAGCAGGCAGTTTATGAGAAAATGATTTCAAATGTTGAGGAAGTAAGAAGCCGTGGCGCAGGTGTTATTCTTATTACCAATGCAGGAGTAACGGTAAAACCACAGCTTTGTGATCATCAGATAATCCTTCCTAAGATGGATGACAGATTTGCTCCGTTTGGAACAGCCGTAATTCTTCAGTACATTGCATATTACACGGCCGTTCATAGAGGACTCAATGTAGACCAGCCGCGTAATCTTGCAAAATCGGTTACAGTAGAATAATTTAATACATTTTATGTGATGATATATGAGTGGAGCTCATTTACAATGCGCTTGCACTCAGCGATAAGATTGTCATAATCGAAGTCGTCAGCCAGATTAATCATTTGGCTGATGACTTCTTTTTTGTCTTCAGGAACACTGCTTTCAAGTATTTGCAGATACTGTGTTATGGCAGGAGAATCCATTTTTTTACTTGCTGCAATAACGTTGTTAAGATACAGTGTTATATCAAGATCGGTAGCTGTAGCCGAAGAAGTCTTGGTATTGTTATTAGTGTTTTTCTCGATATGTTTTGCAACGATGTTACATTCTTCGCATGTCTTTCTGTAAAGCTGTGTTACATTGTCGATTACAGAAATGGAAAGAGGCAGACTGCTGTTAAGTCGTTCGTTAAGCTCTGTTGCAAGATGCCACAAATCATTTGCTCCGATAGCGTATGCAGAGTTCTTTAATGTGTGGAACACTCTGTTGATATTTTCTGTTGATACCGGAATGTTGTTTTCGAGTGCATTAGTATATTCATCGACAATTGCAAAGTCTTTTTGTGCTTCGCTTACAAATGATTTGATAAGCGACAGGTAAGTAAAGTGACTGTTGCCACTTCGCGTCAGACCATCCTCAAAGTTAATGATTGAAAGATTAAGTTCATCGGCATCAATAGGAAGCGGCTCACTTTGAGCTAAAGACGTGCTGACATCTGTTTCCTGATATATGATTTTGCTCTCATCAAGCCATTTGATAAGGGAGTCATTGATTGTATATATATCAAATGGTTTCGGAATATAGTCGTTGGCACCTTCTTCAATGAATTTTGCCTTTACGCCTACGCCCATATTTGCGGTGAGCATTATTACCGGAAGATCCTGATAATAGGTTGTTCCGGTACGCTTTGTCTGTCTTAGACGTTTGAGTGTTTCTTCACCGTCTATCCCCGGCATCATATGGTCAAGGTATACAAGATCGTATTCTTTCATAGCAATCATGGTAAGAGCGGAAAGTCCGTCAAATGCAGTGTCCGGTGTGATGCCATGTTCTTTTAAGATTTCAGATAATAGCATAAGATTAACATGACTGTCGTCAACGATAAGAATGTTGGCATCAGGTGCTAAGAAAGGCTTTGAATCCGGAATCTTTTGTGGAATAACAGCGGTGAACGTTGAGCCTTTATGGTAAGTGCTTTTAACATACATTTCACCACCCATAAGGCTGACAAGCTGATACGAAATGGACAGACCAAGGCCGGTTCCTTCAATTGCAGTGTTATTAACTTTGTTTGACTGACGAAAAGCTTCAAAAAGGTGTGGAATCTCGGATTCCTTTATCCCGACACCGGAATCTTCTACGCTTATAATAAGGCATGGAGTCTTACCTGTTTTGTCAAAACTACAGCTAAGCGTTACAAAACCTTCTTTGGTGTATTTTACGGCATTGGACAAAAGATTTGTCATGACCTGCTTGATACGTTGTCTGTCGCCGTAAAGAACTTTAGGAATGTTATCTGAAATATTGTAATTCAAAGACAGACCTTTTTGCTTTGCCTGTAATGTTACAAGTTTCGTGGCATCATCAAATAATTCATAAGGGTTGTAGTCGCTGCACACTATTTCCATCTTTTCCGCTTCAAGTTTAGAGGAATCAAGAATGTCGTTGATGATATCAAGAAGTGCTTTTGCAGCATTGTTGATGTTGTGAGCATAGGTGTTGATTTTATCATCTTTATTGGTAGTAAGTATAAGTTCACTGAAGCCTATAATTGCATTCATAGGTGTTCTCAGTTCGTGACTAGAGTTGGCAAGGAAACGTGATTTTGCCTGACTTGCCTCAAGAGCTTTATCCTTGGCTTTTTTTATCTCGTCTATATAGTTATTTTTTTGCGTAGTGTCGGTAATTATGAGAATATATCCTGTAATCTCATTTTCATCATTTTTTATGGTTGTACAGTGTTTTTCGTAGAAATGATCGTTATAACTGAACTCAAACGAATCTTCTTCATTGATAAGACTCTTGATAAAACCATTCGAACGCGGTTTTTCATTCCTGTGTGAATATACTTTTTTTATTTCTTTAAATGTTACTCTGGCAGATCTGTTAGCATCAAGAAGTCTTGCCTTGTGGTCAAGAATTATTATCGGACTGTCAAGGGTATTGACGATGTTAGCCCATGCAGTAATTATTACATCGGAAATTTTGTAACGAAGAATTGTAAAGTTAATTATTATCATTGAAACAAGATATCCTACAGGTAAAAAGTTGTAATCGTCCCTGATATGAAGTGCGGTTATAAGCTCGAGAACAAAAGGAATTAATGACGCGCAAAAAAGCATTATATATTTTGCCCGGAATCCTTTTTTTGTGTTAACGGCACGATAAATGATTGCTATATTTGTGATTAAAATTATTACAGCAAGAAGACTGTTATATATCCACCATATTGTTCCGTAGCTACATTTGAGCGTGCTGTAAGTCATGTCGGAGGTGTATCTGACGTCATATATAAAAAGCTGTGTGTTTTTCGGGAAAATGATAATGGCACCGAGAATGCATTTGAATATAAATATGACATAGTAAATGTATTTTGGTGTGGTTATCCTGCAGTATTTTGTAAAGAAAATGAAGTTAAACAACACGATAAACTGTGCTGCGATATATTCCATATTAAGACAGAATATATCCATCGGAAGATCTTGTGTCGTGATGTCGACAAGACTGAAAAAACAGTACAGTATTACAAACATTGAAGATATTACAAAGTATTTGAATTCATTTTCTGTCTGGCGCACGCAAATAAGACGTACGGTATATACGCTTAGTACAATTGCAAGAAAATAAAGAATTATCATTAATGTATGCATGTTTTCCTCCTGGTGAGTAAATATATCATGCTTTTATTTTATCAGATTACAGCCATACAGTAATCAAAATTTTTTATAAAAATAAAGGAATTTATCGCGATTAGTAGTATAATGGTTAATAACTATATGTGAATTACGGAGGTGCGGTTTGGCAACACTAAATATCAGACAGCAGCAGGAAATAAGAGAACATGAAATTCTAAGTCCGTATGCATCATTTTCTGATTGTTCGAAGGGAAGGGACAGACAGGAAAAACAGTGCGATATAAGACCTTGTTATCAAAGAGACAGGGACAGGATAATTCACTCAAAAGCATTCAGAAGGCTGAAATTAAAGACACAGGTTTTTTTGGCACCAAAAGGCGATCACTACAGAACGAGACTTATACATACTCTGGAGGTTGCACAGAATGCCAGAACGATTGCAAGAGCGCTAAGACTTAATGAAGACCTTACTGAGGCAATTGCACTTGGGCATGATCTTGGACATACACCTTTTGGACATGCGGGTGAGAGAGCACTTGACAGAGTTTACAAAGAGGGATTCAGGCATTGTGAACAAAGCGTCAGAGTTGTGGAAGTGCTAGAAAAAAGCGGTAAAGGTCTTAACCTGACGGTCGAGGTAAGGGATGGAATACTTAATCACAAGACGAGCGGCAATCCTATGACTCTTGAAGGCTGCATCGTAAGATTTTCCGACAAAATAGCGTACGTAAATGCGGATATTGATGATGCGATACGAGCAAATATCATTACCGAGGATATGATTCCAAAGGACCTTAGGGATATTCTTGGAGTTACTGTTAAGCAACGTCTTAATACTTTAATACATGATATAATAATCAACAGTCAGGATAAGGACCACATTTGTATGTCAAAGGAAGTGCAGCAGGCTCTTTTTGACATAAGAAAATTCATGTTTACCAATGTGTATACTAATCCGCTTGCAAAATCTGAAGAGTCAAAGGCAGAAAAACTTGTAGAAGATTTGTTTGAATATTATAATAGTAATATTGACAGACTTCCGGAAGATTTTCTTTATCTGATTAATGAAAAAGGAATGGACAAGGAAAGAGTTGTGTGTGACTATATTGCAGGAATGACGGACAACTATGCGGTTGAGACCTACAAGTCACTTACAATTCCGGTTTCGTGGAGTGTCTACTGATAGAAAATGAAAATTTGGAGGGAAATATGGTATACAGTAATGACATAAAAGAAGAAGTCAGAAGTCGCAATGACATAGTGGATGTGATTTCTTCTTATGTCAGTTTGAAAAGAAGCGGATCGAATTATATGGGACTTTGTCCGTTTCACAGTGAGAAGTCACCATCATTTTCCGTGAGTGCATCAAGACAGATGTATCATTGTTTCGGATGCGGTGCCAGCGGCGACGTATTTATGTTTGTGGAACAATATGAGAATTACAGTTTTGTGGAGGCGCTTAAGTTTCTTGCCGAGAGGGCGGGAATGGAGTTGCCTGCTATAGAGATGTCACCACAGGAAAAGATGAAGGCGTCGGTTAAGCAGCAGTTATTTGAGGTTCAAAAGCTTGCTGCGGGATATTATTATTATATGCTTCACCAGCCACAGGCTAAGAATGCATATGATTATCTGACGGGAAGAGGACTTAGTGAAGAGACTATCAAAAAATTCGGACTGGGGTATTCCGATGCGGGTGGTCAGGGACTTTACAAATATTTAAAATCAAAGAATTACAGCGATGAAATATTAAAACAGGCGGGGTTGTTTACTTTTGATGAAAAGAAAGGAACCTACGATAAATTCTGGAACAGGGTAATGTTTCCGATAACAAATGCCAATAATAAAGTTATTGCTTTTGGTGGCAGGGTTATGTCGGATGCCAAGCCAAAATACTTGAATTCCCCGGAGACGATTTTGTTTGATAAGAGCAGGAATCTGTTTGGAATCAATTATGCAAGGACCTCAAGAAAGAATTATTTCATTGTTTGCGAGGGATATATGGATGTTATATCCTTGCATCAGGCAGGCTTTACGAGTGCGGTTGCACCACTTGGAACTGCGCTGACACCGCTTCAGGCAGGTATGATTAAAAGATACGTTGATACGGTCTATATATCATTTGACAGTGACGAGGCGGGAGTAAAGGCAGCGCTTCGCGCAATACCGATTTTTAAAAATGCAGGATTAACTGCCAAGGTTATTAATCTGAAACCTTATAAAGATCCGGATGAGCTTATTAAAGCCTGTGGTGTTGAGGAATATGAAAAGAGAATTGAAGAAGCAATCGGAAGTTTCTATTTTGAGACACAGGTTGAATCAACAAGATATGACCTTAAGGATCCGGAAGAGAAGATGAAGTTTATAAGGCAGGTGGCTGGAAAACTTATTACTTTTTCGGAAGAAGTTGAGCGTAATATATACTGCGATGCCGTTGCTGACAGATATGGCATAGACAGAAAAGAGATGAAACGTCTTGTCAATCACCTTGGGGCCACGCAGATTTCACAAGGTTCTTCTGGTAAAGAAAAAATGCACAGCAAAAAAGTGAAGGGCAACGATTCAGATTCAGCTATGAAGCTTCCGCAAAGAATACTTCTTACGTGGCTGGGGGATGATGTCACGTTGTTTGAGAAGGTTAAGAAGATAATTGAACCGCAGGACTTTAAGGATGAACTTTATAACAAGGCAGCAGCTATTCTTTATAAGCAGTATGAAGAAGAAGGCAAGGCTACGCCGGTAAGAATTCCCGGAATGTTTGAAGAAGGCGGTGAGCAGGAGGAAGTGGCAAGAATATTTACCACTGACCTTAAGGGTGAACTGCTTCGTAATTTCGGTCAGGACAGCGACAGTGAACTGACAAAGGAGATTAAAGAACGGGCAATCAATCAGATTGTATACAGAGTTAAGATGCAAAGCATTGAAGATACTTTAAGAAGTTCAACTGATTTTGATGTAGTAAAAAAATGCGGTCAGCAAAAAAAAGAGCTACAGAATCTGCATATAACTCTTAATGCGGATTAAATATGAATAAGAAGGTGAAATAGTGTATGGGTACAACAAATAATGAGGAAGAAGAAATCAGAGAAGGGGATTACATCTCTGAGTTTATTGAAATGACACAGGATGATGACTTAGAGGAATTTGAGGATTTAGATATCCCTAAGAAAAAATCAGATAAGAAGGCGCAAAATTTATCTGACGATGATTTAGATGCAGATGACTTAAAGACGTCGGAGGAACAGCCAGACATCGAACCTGATGAGAATGATCTTTTGATGGTGGAGGAAGAAAATATTGAGAAAGAGGATTTGTCTGTTCCTGAAGGAATAAGTATCGACGATCCTGTGAGAATGTATTTAAAGGATATAGGCAAGATTCCATTGTTAAGCTATGAAGAGGAAAAGGAGCTTGCAGCCAGGGTTCTTGAGGGCGATGAGCAGGCTAAGGACAAGCTTGCTGAATGCAACTTAAGACTTGTTGTAAGTATTGCAAAGAAATATCTCGGACGCGGAATGCAGTTTCTTGATTTGATTCAGGAGGGTAATCTTGGACTTATAAAGGCTGTTGAAAAGTTTGATTACACAAAAGGATATAAATTCAGCACATACTCTACATGGTGGATAAGACAGGCAATTACAAGAGCAATAGCCGACCAGGCAAGAACAATAAGAATTCCGGTTCATATGGTGGAGACTATCAATAAGCTTATGAGAGCGCAAAGACAGCTTCTTCAGGAACTTGGAAGAGAGCCTAGTGTAGAAGAGATTGCAGATAGACTTAAGATTTCTCCTTCAAGAGTAAGGGAGATTCAAAAGATTGCCATGGAACCGGTTTCACTTGAGACTCCGGTAGGTGAAGAGGAAGACAGTCATCTTGGAGATTTTATACAGGATGATAATATAACAACTCCTGTAAAGGCAGCTTCAGAGACATTGCTTAAAGAGCAGCTTCGTGAAGTTATGAAGGAACTTTCTGAAAGAGAACAGCAGGTTCTTATACTCAGATTCGGTCTTGATGACACAAGACCAAGAACCTTAGAGGAGGTAGGTGCACAGTTTAATGTGACCAGGGAGAGAATAAGGCAGATTGAGGCAAAGGCGCTTAGAAAATTAAGACAGCCAAGCAAAAGCAGAAAGCTTATAGATTATCTTGAGGATGATTTGCAGTAAGTCATCCTCCTTAAGCGAAAGGAAGTATATGAACAGTATAAAATTATCTGACAGACTTATGATGAATGTTAGTATGGTTTCAAAGACAGACTGTATTGCAGATATCGGATGTGACCATGCATATGCATCAATATGGCTTGTGCAAAACAAGGTTTGCGACAGAGTCATTGCAATGGATGTAAATGAAGGACCGCTAAAGAAAGCAGCGGAGAATATTGAAAGATATGGTCTTAAAGACAGTATCAGCATAAGATTGTCGGATGGTACAAAGAAACTTGAAAAAGGCGAGGCGGACGGTCTCATAATAGGCGGAATGGGCGGAATGCTTATCGTATCAATACTGGATGCACGTCCGGATGTGATAAGCCTGATGGATCAGCTTATTCTCCAGCCACAGTCAGATGCCCATAAAGTAAGACAATATCTTAGAAGCATCGGAATGAAAATTGACAGGGAAGAGATGCTTTGTGAGGATGGCAAATATTACACTTCAATAAGAGCTGTCAAGAAAGAAAAAGATTGCAGAAAAGATAATCTTACGGACGATATCATTTTTGATATGTATGGTGAATATCTTTTAGATAATAAAAATGAAGTGTTAAAGGAAAGACTGTTAAAACAGTTGGAGCTGCTTAAAAAATCAGGGGAGAAAAGTGAAGGTAATGAGCAGCTGCTGCAAAAAATAGAATACATAGAAAGAGGACTAAAATTTTATGGAATGTAAAGAAATTATCGGTTTGCTTGAAAAGATTGCACCGCCATGCTATGCCAGCGGATGGGATAACTGTGGACTTTTGGTTGGACGTGATAATAAAGACATAAAGAAGATAATGGTTGCACTTGACTGTACGGATAACGTAATTAATCAGGCAATCAAGAACGGCGTTGATATGCTTATTACTCATCATCCACTTATTTTCAGTCCAATTAAAAGTGTTAATTACAATGATTTTGTAGGTAGAAGAATATATAAACTTGCAGTTAACGATATATCTTATTATGCCGCCCACACCAACATGGATGCCGGGGTTATGGCTGATGAGGCCGCAAAGATGCTTGATATGGTTAACACAAAACCACTTGAGATAACTTACGAAAAAAAGATGTACAAAGTAGTTGTCTTTGTTCCTGAGCAGTATGCGCAGAAGCTTTGTGAGGCAATGGTAAGAGAAGGTGCAAGTCCGTTTATGGGAAGCATCAATCAGATTTCATCTGCAAGGGATATAAGAATTGAAAGCAGTGTATCACAGGAAAATCTGGACAAAGTTATAAGAACGATTGTGAAAAATCATCCGTACGAAGATGTTGATTATGATGTTTATGAGATTAGCAATTCACCTTTAACAAAGGGAATCGGTAAAGTAGGATATCTTGATTATGAGATGAAATTAAGTGAGCTTGCAAGACTCGTAAAAGACAGATTTGAACTGGATTATGTGCTTTTAACAGGTGATGAAGATATGAGTGTCGTAAGAGCCGCAATAAGTCCGGGAGCCGGTAAATCAATGATAAAGCATGCGGTTAAAGCGGGCGTAAATGTGCTTATTACGGGAGATATAGATCATCACAGTGCACTCGATGCATATGAGCAGGGGCTTAGCATAATTGATGCGGGACATTTCGGAACAGAGCATTTTGTTGTTGATTACATCAGAGATTATCTGTACAACGCAACAAGAGATAAGAGAAATGATATTTTCTCGGATGCCAACGGTATTGAGATAATAAAGGCGGTGGAGAAGGCACCGTTTAAAGTATTATAAACCGTCACATTTTGATACAAGGAGGTATGAAAAAATGTATGAAGTAATAATTGGCGAAAACAAATATCAGGTGGAGGAAGAAACAACATTACTCGAATTAAGGGACAAAGTGTCATTTGATAACAAAGATGACATCATGCTTGCAAAAGTCAACGGAAGACTTCGTGAACTTAAGAAAAAGATTAATTCTGATTGTACTGTTGAATTTATTACAACAAGTATGCAGGATGGTGAAAAGACATATGCAAGAGGGGCGATTTTTCTTCTTGTTAAGACTGTGTTTGATGTTATCGGGGCACAAAACATCGAGAAGTTTATAGTGCAGTTTTCTCTCGGTTCAGGTTACTACTGCGAATATGAGGGCAAGGTAAAACTTGATGAGCAGCTTATTGAAAAAATCGAAAACGAGATGAGAGAACAGGTTAAAAAGGATATTCCGTTTGTAAAGCATTCGATGAGCACCGATAAAGCCATTGAACTTTTCCACAAATACGGCATGTATGATAAGGAGAAGCTTTTCAAATACAGAAGAGTATCAAGAACCAACATATACAGACTGGGTAGTTTTCAGGACTATTACTACGGATATATGCCACCAAGCACCGGAGTTTTAAAGTATTTCAAACTTCATCTTTTTGACGAAGGACTCATTTTGCAGATACCTGACAAAAAGGCACCACATGAGCTTGAAGATTATAAGCCTGAGATAAAGCTTTACAATACGCTTAAGGAATCAAGCAACTGGGGAAGAATGATGGGAGTTGATACGGTTGGTGCATTAAATGATGTCATTTCAAAGGGGGAAATCGGAGACCTGATGCTTGTGCAGGAAGCCCTTATGGAGAAAAAGATTGCAAGCATTGCGGAGATGATAGCCGCTGACAGAAGCAAAAAGTTTGTAATGATTGCAGGACCATCATCTTCCGGAAAGACAACATTTTCACACAGACTGTCAATCCAGCTTATGACACATGGATTAAAACCTCATCCTATTGCAGTTGATAATTACTTCAAGGAGAGAGTGGATACTCCTAAAGATGAGGACGGCAATTACAATTTTGAAATATTAGAGGCGATGGATGTTGAATTGTTTAACGATCATATGACGCGCCTTATGAATGGCGAAAGAGTTATGATGCCGACCTTTAATTTCAAGATTGGAAAAAAGGAATACAAGGGTAACAGTCTTTTGCTTGGTGAGGATGATATACTTGTTATCGAGGGAATTCACTGCCTTAACGATAAGCTGTCTTACAGCCTTCCAAGAGAGTCTAAGTTTAAGATTTACATAAGTGCCCTTACCCAGATAAATGTTGATGAGCACAACAGAATTCCTACAACCGACGGAAGACTTATAAGAAGAATCGTAAGGGATAACAGAACAAGAGGAACAAGTGCGAAAGAGACAATAAGCCGTTGGCCTTCGGTAAGAAGAGGTGAAAATGATAACATTTTCCCTTACCAGGAAGAGGCAGACGTAATGTTTAATTCGGCACTCATTTATGAGATGGCAATATTAAAACCTTATGTTGAACCGGCGCTTTTTGGAATAGATAAAGACAGTGAAGAGTATGTTGAAGCCAACAGACTTCTTAAATTCCTGGATTATTTTGTGGGAATATCATCAGAAGAGATTCCAAAGAATTCAATACTTCGCGAATTTATTGGTGGAAGTTGCTTTGATGTAAGCTAAAGATATAAAAATGCAGTGAGCAGCACTGTAAGCCGAGTTCTGTATCAGATGATTATCTTTCTTGGCACGGTGTTGCCACCGGGCTCACGCGACCTACCTAACGACGTGACGGGCAGCCACATAGCCGTTTATATGGTCTTGCTTCGGATGGGGTTTACACAAGCCGGCATGTTACCATACCGGTGGTGGTCTCTTACGCCACCATTCCACCCTTACCACATAGTGTGGCGGTATCTTTTCTGTTGCACTTGCCTTGGAGTCGCCTCCACCGGACGTTATCCGGCATCCTGCCCTGTGAAGCTCGGACTTTCCTCACCCACATAAAGTGTAGCGCAATCATCTGTGCTACTCACTGTCAAGAGTGTATTTTATCATTAAATCAGGGTAAAGTAAAGATGAGTAAAATAAAATGAATGGAGCATTTATAAATGTTATTTGATGAGATTATGGAACAAAGATATGAACTGGCAGTATCAAGACTGGCAGGAATAGCAAAAGAGTTAAATGAAGCTTCAGGTGAAAAAAAGTCTATGGACGCATTTTTCAAAGAAGCAGTTTCATTTGCAATATCTTTGGATGAAGTAAAGAAAATTGCCTACGGCGGCAAGTTAAAAGCGATGAGCATTGAAGAACTTGCTGAACTTAACGAAAATATTTATATGAATATTGCTGATGGCAATTATGAGCATAGTTTTACAAATCCGGAGTATGCCGGCAGCAGATTTGAAGCTGATTACGCACAGGATAATGTCAGTGATGCCGCAAAGATTTTTTCTTCGCTTATAACATTATTGTATTCTAATATAACCAACGTGTTTGCCGGTGAATATGCGCAGCTTACATGTGCATTTGAGCTTTTAATAGAAGTGTACGGAATTGTATATGAACCTGAAGATGAAGATGTAATGCTAAAAGCGGTCAAAAACTGCATGTATTATTTTGCATATGATTATGCGGGAGAATACATGGAAGATAACGCTGCCCTGTCTTTAGATGAGGAGAATAATCACATAGTCGGTATTGTTAATGAGAGCAGTCCTTCGGATTTAAGATACCTTTATTACTATGGTGAATATATTGGTGAAAATGAACTTGGAATAGCAAGGCACCTTGCTTCTTTGCCGGAAGATAAGATTAAAGACATGGCAGCCACATATGTGGAAGGCTATATTGAAGGCTTTAACTATGCAGGCATAGATCTTAAGACCAAAAAGACGGTTAACATAAGATATAACATTGGATTTGAGAGAATCGTTAAAGAAGCAATTAAGATGTTTGATGAGAACGGATTAAAACCGGTAGCATATTTTTCATCTAAAGATTTCAGAAAAGCATCTCCAAGAAAAATCGGTGTTGTAAGTTCGTCGCCGGATAACCAGTTTGACTATGATCACAGATATGATCTTACTTACTTTATGAACAAGCCTTTGCTTGACAGATATATTGTATGTACAAGACTGGCATATGAAAAGTACTCGCAAAAGGCCACTGTGTATGCAGGACCTGCATGCATCGAGGTGTTTGGAGAAAAGCCTTTTGTGCCAAAACAGAAAAAATATGCGATTTCACCTGATGCAAAAGCAATGAAACTTTTGACATCATATAATCAGGAGAGAAGCCTTCTGCTTGATGAATTTATTAATCTTTCCACAACAAGCTTTACAATTATCGCTTATCCGATTCCTGAGATAGGAGAGGATTTTAAGGAGATATTTGATGAGACGGTAAGAATTAATACTCTTGATAAAGAGTTGTACAGAAATATTCAGGAAAGACTTATTGAAGAGTTAAATAAAGGTGTTGGTGCAAAGATTAAGGGAATGAACGGCAATGCGACAGACATTTATGTTGCATTTGCAAGCCTTGACGATCCTGCTACGCAGACTGTGTTTGAAAATTGTCTTGCGGATGTAAATATTCCGGTTGGAGAGGTATTTACATCACCTAAGTTAAAGGGAACAAGCGGTGTGCTTAATGCAAGCCGTGTATACCTTAATGAACTTGAATATAAGAATCTTACCGTTACTTTTGAAGACGGAATGATTAAGGATTATAATTGTACCAATTTTGACGATGAGGAAAGATGCAAGAAATATATTGAAGAAAATGTTCTATTTGGCCATCCGTCTCTTCCAATGGGTGAGTTTGCAATTGGAACCAATACTGCGGCATATGTTATGGCAAGAAAATATAATATCGCAGATAAGCTTCCAATTCTGATTGCTGAAAAGACAGGACCACATTTTGCTGTCGGAGACACCTGTTACAGTATGAGTGAGGAGAATAGAGTATATAATCCGGACGGAAAAGAGATTATCGCAAAAGACAATGAAGTTTCTATTTTAAGAAAGACGGATATTGAAAAAGCATATTTTAATTGTCATACAGATATTACAATTCCGTACGATGAACTCGGATTTATTGACGTTATTCATGAGGATGGAAGTACGGTAAGACTTATAGATAATGGAAGATTTGTGCTGGCAGGAACAGAAAAGTTAAATGATGAGCTTGATAAGCTGTAATCCTTTTTATTGACATTGCCGCATAAATGTGCGAAACTTGGTGTGCATGATTTTTTTAATTATAATAAATGGCTTCGGCATGGAGGTTAATTATGGCTAAAGTTGGTATCTTAATGGGTAGTGATTCGGATCTTGCTATAATGAGCAAGGCAGCACAGATTCTTGAGAAATTTGGTATTGAATATGAGATGACTATTATTTCAGCTCACAGAATGCCGGATATTTTCGTTGATTACGCTAAGAGCGCAATGGACAAGGGAATTAAGATTATTATTGCAGGTGCAGGTGGAGCGGCACATTTGCCTGGTATGACAGCAGCGCTTTTCCCACTTCCTGTTATTGGAGTTCCTATTATGACTAAGGGACTTGGCGGTGTTGATTCACTTTATTCAATAGTTCAGATGCCTTCGGGTATTCCTGTTGCAACTGTTGCAATTAACGGTGCAGCCAATGCAGGACTTCTGGCAGTTAAGATGCTTGCTCTTGAAGATCCTTCTCTTATCGAAAAGCTTAACGCATACTCTCTTGAGATGAAGGAAGGCGTTATGGCTAAGGCCCAGAAGCTTGATAAGATCGGATATGATGAGTATATTAAACAGATGTAATTAAAACGTATGCTATAAAGACAACGGAGGAACATTTAAGATGGATTACAAAAAAGCTGGTGTTGATATTGAAGCAGGGTACAAGGCAGTAGAGCTTATGAAGAAGTATGTACAGGGAACAATGAGACCTGAAGTATTAGGGGGTCTTGGAGGATTCTCAGGTGCATTTTCAATGAAGAGCTTTATGAATATGGAAGAACCTACACTTGTATCAGGAACTGATGGTGTAGGAACAAAGCTTAAGATAGCATTTCTTCTTGATAAGCATGACACAATCGGTATTGATTGCGTTGCTATGTGTGTAAATGATATTGCATGTGCAGGCGGAGAGCCTTTATTCTTCCTTGACTATATCGCATGTGGTAAGAATGAGCCTGAAAAGATTGCAACAATCGTAAGCGGTGTGGCAGAAGGATGTAAGATGGCAGGAGCAGCTCTTATCGGTGGTGAGACAGCTGAGATGCCTGGATTCTATCCGGTTGACGAGTATGATCTTGCAGGATTTGCTGTAGGTATCGTTGATAAGAAGAATCTTATTACAGGTGCAACACTTAAGGGCGGCGAGACAATTATCGGTATCGCATCATCAGGAATTCACAGTAACGGATACTCACTTGTAAGAAAAGTATTTAACATGAAAGCCGAAGTTCTTAATACATATTATGAGTCAATTGGTGCTACTCTTGGTGAGAGACTTTTAGCTCCTACAAAGATTTATGTTAAGGCTCTTAAGTCAATCAAAGACAACGGTGTTAACATCAAGGCATGCAGCCATATAACAGGTGGCGGTTTCTATGAGAACATTCCTAGAATGTTAAATGACAACGTAAGAGCGGTAATCAACAAGAACAGTTATGAGATTCCTGCTATATTCAAGATGCTTGCTACAGACGGAAGCATTGATGAGCAGATGATGTACAACACATACAACATGGGAATCGGTATGATGGTTGCAGTTGACAGTGCTGATGCTGACAAGACAATTAAGGCAATTGAAGCAGCCGGAGAGAAAGCATATGTTGTAGGTGAAATCAAAGCCGGAGAAAAGGGCGTAGATTTAATTTAGTTTATAGACAATAACGACAATTACGGAGAAAAAAATGTTAAAAATAGCAGTTTTGGTTTCCGGAGGCGGAACTAACCTTCAGGCAATTATAGACAGCGTGGCATCAGGAACTGTTACAAATACATCAATAGAGCTTGTAATCAGCAACAAAAAGGATGCTTATGCTCTTGAACGTGCGGCTAAAGCAGGTATTACAGGTGTCTGCATCAGTCCTAAGGAATATGAGAACAGAGATATGTTTGCAGATGCAATGATTGCCAAGTTAAAAGAGTTTGATATAGATCTTATTGTTCTTGCAGGATATCTTGTTATTGTTCCTGAGAAGATTATTAAGGCATATACCAACAGAATTATTAATATTCACCCATCACTTATTCCTTCATTTTGTGGAGATGGTTATTACGGACTTAAAGTTCATGAAGCCGTTCTTGAAAGAGGATGTAAGGTAAGCGGTGCGACAGTACATTTTGTTGATGAAGGAACAGATACAGGTCCAATCATTTTTCAGGATACCGTTAAGGTTAATGAAGATGATACACCACAAAGCCTTCAGCAGCGCATAATGGAAAATGTGGAGTGGAAGATAATGCCGCGTGCCATTGATTGCATAGCAAATGATAAGATAAGTGTTGTTAACGGAAGAGTTGTTTTTAAATAAATTATTGTTGAACGAAAGGGAACGACTATGAAAGTTTTGGTTGTTGGAAGCGGCGGACGTGAGCATGTTATCGCATGGAAAATATCACAGAGCCCAAAGGTTGATAAGATATATTGTGCACCGGGTAACGCAGGAATCGGAGAGATTGCGCAGTGTGTTAATATCGGAGCAATGGAATTTGATAAACTTGCTGATTTTGCCAAGGAGAACGAGATTGACCTTACAGTTGTAGGTATGGATGATCCTTTGGTTGGCGGAATCGTTGATGTATTTGAAAAAAGAGGTCTTAGAGTGTTCGGACCAAGAAAGAATGCAGCAATTCTTGAAGGCTCAAAAGCATTTTCAAAAGAGCTTATGAAGAAATACAACATTCCTACAGCAGGATATACTACAGTAACAAGTGCAGATGAAGCATATGAATATCTTAAGAGTGCTAAGTTCCCTATTGTTCTTAAGGCAGATGGTCTTGCACTTGGTAAGGGTGTTCTTATATGTAACACTCTTGAGGAAGCAAATGAAGGCGTTAAGACAATCATGCAGGACAAGCAGTTTGGAAGCGCCGGAGATAAGATGGTCATTGAGGAATTCATGACAGGAAGAGAAGTTTCTGTTCTTTGCTTCTGTGACGGAACACATATCGTTCCTATGACAAGCGCACAGGATCATAAGAGAGCACAGGATGGTGACAAGGGACTTAACACAGGTGGTATGGGAACATTTTCACCAAGTCCTTTCTATACAGATGAGATAGATGAGTTCTGCAAGAAGAATATCTACCAGCCAAGTATTGATGCAATGAAGGCTGAGGGAAGAGATTTTGTAGGAGTAATGTTCTTTGGACTCATGCTTACACAGGATGGACCAAAGGTTCTTGAATACAATGCAAGATTCGGTGATCCTGAAGCTCAGGTTGTACTTGTACGTATGGAAAATGATATTATTGACGTATTTGAAGCATGTGTTGATGGCAAGCTTGATGAGATCGACCTTAAGTTTGCAGACAATGCAGCTGTATGTGTTGTACTTGCTTCAGGCGGATACCCTGTAAGCTATGAGAAAGGCTTTGAGATTAGAGGACTTGACAGCTTTAAGGACAAAGACGGATATTATGTATTCCATGCAGGAACAGCTCTTAAAGACGGAAAGTTTGTTACTAACGGCGGAAGAGTTCTTGGCGTAACTGCAGTAGGAGACGACCTTAAGAAAGCAAGAGCCAATGCTTATGAAGCAACAAAACTCATTGATTTTGAGAAGAAATATATGAGAAATGATATCGGTAAAGCGATAATGGATATCTAATGTTTTATTACGAGATGGATAAAATGTGAAGGTTAGCACACCCTGACGTGTACAGATAATGTATGGTCAGGGTGTTTTTTGCTTTTAAAGAATATTTAAATAATTCTGACTATAAAATGACAATATCCTTACAATTGTTATATCTAGTTGACATAAAAAAGAAAATAGAAGTACAGGACATACGTCTGGCTGATGGTAGTGTGATTACTGTTGACAGGATGGAGGATTTAGAAAAAGGCGTATATATTAACAAAGATGATGAATATAAGATTTTAAAGAATAATGATAAAGATTATGTATGGATTGAAAATCAGTTAGTAGGAGTTGAGGGAATATATAAGGGTCCTTCTGATTTCATATTGGGTCGATGCAGATTCAATATTAGAATTAAAAAAAATGCTTCGTATGATTTTGAACAATATTATGGAGAAGAGAATTCAGTTAAAATATTGTATGTTACATATGATGCTCAGGATGTTAAGAAACAGATAGCAAATGTTTTTTCGGAAAATGATATGATTATCACTTTTAGTGATTTTGATGATGCTTTTAAATCTATGAGAAATGATTACAAGACTATATATGAATATGTTTTGCAGATTGCAATTATTACTTTTATATGCGTAGTATTTCTACAGGTATCGGTAAAGTCAAAAAATATAATAAAGAATTCAAAAAAATATGGTATAATATACGCTAATGGATTTACTAAGAATGATTTGCGGGCAATTCTTATAGTTCAAAGTATAATAGAGTATTTTATTGTTATGTTTATAGTGCTTGGTAACCTGGCAATAGGAACAGCTGTGCCTATTTATATCATTAACAGGATGTCACCTGTAAAACTTATAAAAAACGGAGGATAATATATGTCTATAGAATATAAAGATACACATTCGTTTTTACAAGAGGAACTTAAAGATTTATTTCTTTCCGTTGAATGGTCATCGGGGCATTTCCCGGAGAAACTTGTTGTTGCAATGAAGAATTTTAAGACAGTTTATTCTGCATGGAATGAAGATAAGCTTGTTGGCATGATTTGTGCAATGGATGATGGAATAATGAATGCATATGTACATTATCTGCTTGTTAATCCTAAGTATCATGGCCAACGGATTGGAAGAACGCTTGTTGATATGATGAAAAAGCATTACAAGGATTACATGAGAATTGCAGTAATTGCATACGATAACGAAGCACATTTTTATGAGAATTGTGGATTTGAAAAAAGCAAGGATGCATCGCCGATGTTTATTACATCACTTTGGACATAGTTAATTATTTTACAGGGACTCCGCAAAAAAAATACGGAGCCCTTGATTTTTTTTGATGTAGTAATATATAATGAAAGAAAAGCGATGGAGAGTGGTTAGTATGTTAAAAAAATTTATGGTAGAAAATTTTAAGGGATTTAAAGAAAAGATAACTTTTGATATAGGAAATCCTAGCAATTATAATTTTAATTCAGGGATTATTGATAACGGTTGTGTTACAAAGGGAATTATCTATGGAATTAACAGTTGTGGAAAATCAAATCTTGGACTTGCAATTTTTGATTTGATTACACATTTGACAGAAAAACAAAAATTGCTTTCAAGTTATGATTTTTATCTCAATATGAGCGGTAGAAAATCGTTTGCTGAATTTGAATATGTTTTTGAATTTGACGGTCATGAGGTGAATTACAAGTACTCGAAAACTGATGTGAATTCATTGAAAGAGGAACGGCTTTTTATCGATGATAAAGAAGTTATATATTTTGATTATATTACAAAAGACGGATTTACATTATTAGAAGGAACAGATACATTGAATGTTACAATTAAAAATGATAGTCCGATATCTCGAGTAAAATATGTAAACAATAATTCAATATTGGTTGAAAATGAACAGAATAAAGCTTTTAAATGTTTTATGGATTATGTAGACAGAATGCTTTTGTTTTATTCATTAGATAGCAGAGGATATGAGGGGTTTATGAACGGAAGTGAAAGTGTTGCTGAAGGAATAGTTAAGGAGGGGAAAGTTCAAGAATTTCAGGAATTTTTAAAAGAGAATGATATAGATTACGATATGTATGGTTGTGAAGTTGATGGAAGAAAGACAATATATTGTCATTTTGATAAAAAAGATGCTGATTTTTTTAAAATCGCTTCTACAGGAACAAAGTCGTTGGCATTGTTTTATTACTGGTATATTAAGATGAAAAAAGCATCGTTTGTTTATATAGATGAATTTGATGCGTTCTACCATTTTGAGTTATCTGAGGCAGTGCAGAAACGATTAAATGAAATTACAGGAGTTCAGATTTTTACTACAACACACAATACAGATCTTATGAGTAATGATTTGCTTAGACCGGACAGCTATTTTCTTCTTAAGAATAACAGTATAAAGGCAATATCAAATCTAACTGAAAAAGAATTGCGTCAAGCACATAATCTTCAAAAAATGTATAAGGCAGGTGCGTTTGATGGCGAGTAAAGACTATAAGGCATTTATAGTCGAGGGAGAGGCTAGAGAGCCAAAGATAATTAAGAATATTTCTGAAGTGTTTTTTAAAAAAGGAAATATAAAAATATTAACTCTTCCGGCGGGAGAAAACATATATATGCTTTGGAAAAAACTAAAGGAAGACGAATTTGATACGGATATTATTGAGATACTTAGGGAAAGTAATCATGAACTAAGAGAAAAACTTAAAGGACTTTCAAGAGTTGATTTTTCAGAAGTATATTTGTTTTTTGATTATGATGTGCATCAAAATAATATTGGAGACTACGATGAGGATGTTGTATATGAGATGCTCAAATGTTTTGATAATGAAACAGAGAGTGGAAAATTGTATATTAATTATCCTATGGTAGAAGCTTTAAGAGATTATATTTTAGGCGTATGCGGTGAAAAGATAAATTGTTATGTGAAAATAGAAGATATAGGTAAGTACAAAGAAATATCAGCTAAACGTTCGAATTCACATCATTTTAATAAATTTGATTATGAGGGTTGGAAAGGGATAATAGATGTATTTTCTATGCGGATATCATGTTTGTTTGAATTAATTGATACAATGGCCTATGATAATTATTCAGAGAGTGTAAATCCTCTTGAAATATATGTTTTGGAAAAAAAGAAAAAAGATGAAAAAGGTGTATTTGTATTGAGTGCATTTCCTGAATTTTTGGTTGATTATTTTGGTATAAGATTATGGAACAGTTGTGTGAGACATAGTAAATATGGTTGTAATATGCATTAGTAGGTTAAAAACGGAGGATAACTATGATAATTAAAGATGAAAGAATAGATGCAGGGGAAGGTTTTGACTGGGGAAAAGTATCAAAGGAGTATGCAAAATACAGAGACATATATCCAAAAAAGTTTTATGAAAAAGTGGCTGACAGGGGACTGTGCGTAAGCGGACAGAATGTACTTGACCTTGGGACCGGAACGGGAGTGCTTGCCCGTAACATGTATAATTACGGCGCTAGGTGGACAGGAACTGATATTAGCAAGGAGCAGATAGAGCAGGCAAAGAAACTTGCACTTGCTGCAGGTATGGACATAGATTTTAGGGCAGTATCAGCGGAAGATATTGATTTTCCTGATAATACTTTTGATGTCATTACAGCATGTCAGTGCTTTTGGTATTTTAATCATGAGGTGGTTATGCCTAAGTTCCATAATATCCTTAAAAAGGACGGAAGACTGGTGGTTCTTTATATGGCATGGTTGCCGTTTGAAGATAAGATTGCGGGGGCAAGCGAAGAACTTGTATTAAAATACAGTCCAAAGTGGACGGGCGCTAGAGAGACAAGACACCCTATTTATATACCGGATGTCGTATATGACTATTTTGATATGGAATACCATGATGAATATGATATCAATGTACCATTTACAAAGGAGTCGTGGCACGGAAGAATGCTTGCGTGCAGAGGCGTTGGAGCATCATTAGGAGAAGGGGAGTTAATAAGCTGGGATAAAGAGCACAGAGAACTTCTTGACAAAATCGCACCGGATGAGTTTGAGGTGTTACATTATGCGGCAATCGCTGTGTTAAAGAAGAAATAATAATCAGATCGGAGGGAAATAGTTATGGATGAGAATATCAGTGTTTTGGAAGAACGGATATCCGCAGAAGAATATGTTGAGTTTTTAAAGAGGACAAATCTAGGTTCACAGTATCCAAAGGAACGCTTTGATGAACGTATAGAAAAACTTGTAGCTAATGCAACTATTAGTCTTGTTGCAAAAAATGAAGAAGGCACTATTGTAGGTGTTTTGTTTGGACTAACGGATTATGCATACTGGCTATACGTGACTGATCTTGGTGTTGACAGAGCATATGAGAAAAAAGGAATAGGAAAACAGCTTATGATGGAGGCACACAGACTGGCTGGAGGCAAGAAAGACATAGCTGTATATCTGATTGCAAATGAAGATGCCATTCCTTTTTATGAAAAAATCGGAATGAAAAAAGCTGATGATGTGATGGAATACAATCATATTGAATGGACAGGGTTCACAGTACGTTAAAATATCATATATCTCAGACTTTATTGTGCTTGCCATACTGAAATTCGCGTGATACAATAGTAGTGTCTACAACTATAGTATGAGTGGAAAAATATTCCACTAAAGTGCGGTACGATAAAGGAGCAGATGCTAATGCGAATAAAAGATATACAGAAAAAAGTTAAGGAGTATGTAATAGGTAAGACTTATAAGGCTGCAAGGACAAAAGCTTATGTAGTTACACTGGCAGTACTATCAGGTAGTGTATGTTCATATCCTGTTGTAAAGACTATTATAGAGACTACAAGTGTAGTTGCGGATAGTGAAGGTACAGTTACAGCAGATTATCTTAACGTAAGAACCGGAGCCGGAACTAATTATTCGATACTTAAGAGTGATGGCAGCCTGGTAAGACTTAAAGAAGGTACAACGGTAACTATCAAATCAACATCGGGAAAATGGTATAAAGTTACCTTTAAGTACAACGGAAAGAGTTTAAATGGGTATGTATGCTCGGATTATATTAAGAAAAAAGCTGCAGCTACATCGACTGCTAAGCCGACAGCTACAGCGAGTGCTGCAACTACAGGAGTAGTAACAGGGAATAATCTTAATGTAAGGACCGGAGCCGGAACGAATTACTCAAAACTTTTGGTAGACGGCAAGAATGTCCAGCTGCAAAAGGACACAAAAGTAAATATTTTGTCTGAGAAGAATGGTTTTTATTATGTATCATTTACATACAATAAAGCCACTAAAAAAGGATATGTATGCGCGGATTACGTTAAAAAGTCAGCTACGCCAACAGCTAAGGCAACGGCCAAAGCAACTGCAGCTGCAACGACTCAGACCAAGACTGTTACTACAGCAATTAATATATCTGCAAAGGTTAACTGTGATTCACTTAACGTAAGAACCGGAGCCGGTGTTTCATCAGACAGATTAAAGTATCAGGGTGATAACGTTATGCTTGACAAAAATCATAGTGTAACTGTAATCGGAGAACAGACAATAAGTTCTGTTGAGTGGTACAAAATCAAATTTACATACAAGAACAAGTCGCTTACCGGATTTGTACACGGCAATTATCTGAATTTTACTATTCCTAAGAGTGGATTAAAGGCGCTGACAAAAAGCACGGCTGCTGTAAATATTAAGAATAATACATCGGGCAATATAATGAAAATATCAGGAAAGAATGTTACTTTAAAGAAAAAGACATCTGTAACGGTTCTTTCTCAAAGAATAGAAGGTAATACTAACTGGGTAATTGTCTCATTTAAATATGATGGACAGACCAAAAGAGGATATCTTAAAGCAGATGAGATAGATTATGTATATTCTGAAACCAAACAGGTAGCTGTCAGTGCGGCAACGCAGACACCAAAAGCTACGGCAACAGCCAAACCGACAGCAAAGGCGACAGCAAAAGCAACAGCAAAAGCAACGCAGGCTCCAAAAGCTACGGCAACAGCCAAGACAACGGCTAAAGCTACGGCGACAGCTAAAGCGACTGCAACGGCCAAAGTTACGCAGACACCAACTGCAGCTCCGACAGTAAAAGCAACATCAAAGCCTGTGACGGATGCACAGTTCAAGAAAGATCTTGTAAATCAGGGATTCCCGACGGATTATGTTAATGCACTTATGGAATTACATAAGCAACATCCAAAGTGGATTTTTAAAGCATACAATACCGGACTTGATTTTAATGCAGCCGTAGATGCAGAAAGTGCAGCAGGAATTAATCTTATTCCAAGCAGTTACAATCTGGCGTGGCTGTCCATGGAAAAAGGGGCATATGTGTGGAAGGAAGACAGATTTGTTGTATTTGATAATCCGTACTGGGTTACTTCCTCAAGAGCTGTTAATGCCTACTATATGGATCCGAGAAATTTTCTGACAGAGAAGTACATATTTATGTTTGAAGAATTATCTTATGATAAAGATAATCACACACTTGAGGGAATAGAATCAATTCTTAAGAATACCGCTATGAGTAATTCTAAGATTACATATAAAGATGATACGACCGGAAAAGAAGTAAGTAAGCTTTACTCTAAGGTATTTATGGAGGCAGCACAGTATTCAGGAGTAAACCCTTATCACCTTGCATCACGAAGCAAGCAGGAGATTGTAACGGGAAAAGATACACTAAGCAACTCTGTAAGCGGAACTGTCAGCGGATATGAGGGACTTTATAACTACTATAACATTGGGGCATCCAATTCAACTGTGCGTATGGGCGCAATTAAAAACGGTCTTAACTATGCTAAGAACGGAACTACAAGTACAACAAAGAATGCACAGTTTATGATACCATGGAATAACCGTTACAGAGCAATTGTCGGCGGAGCATATTTTATTGGAGCAACGTATATAATGACGGGGCAGAATACTGTATACCTTCAGAAATTCAACGTTTCTTCAAGCAGAACATATTCTCATCAGTATATGGGAAATGTTCAGGCTGCATGGGCTGAAGCTGCAAAGACTTATACAGCATATAAGTCAATGGATGATTATGAGGAGATTCCTATAATCTTTTCAATACCGGTATTTAAAAATATGCCGGCAAAGCAGTCGGCACTTCCGGCTGACACAAAGAATCCTAACAACTGGCTTTCATCACTTAAAGTTGACGGTTATTCACTGACACCGACTTTTGATGTGACAAAGGATCAGGAATATACAACAAGTGTATCTGCAAATACTGAAAGTGTTAAGATAAGTGCAACTTGTGTATCTAAGAAGGCAACGGTTGCAGGAACAGGTGAAATCAAGCTCAAAAAGGGTGTTAATGCTGTAAATATTGTTGTTACGGCAGAAAACGGAGACAAGCGTACATATACAGTTAATGTTGTAAGAAAATCATAATATTCTTGCTATTGACAAATACATTGAATTTGTGATAAACATACCATGGAGTGTTTTTTCAGACACCTAAGATGTCTAATGATTGAAAGGAAATGAAAAAAATGAAATTTGCTAATAAGTTTTGTTTGGCATTTTGTGCTTTATTATGCACACTTGTTATGACTGCGGGAGTTAAAACATATGCAGCAAGTGCCACAGTAAGTTTTGGAACGGATAAGGATTCAATTAAAGCGGATGGTACGTTTACACTTACGATAATTGCTGACTCATCTGACGGAAAAATCGGAAGTGTATCAGCAAGAGTAACATATGATGAGAGCATGCTTGAAGTAATGGCATCAGATGAATACATTAACGGAGATGCAGGACTTCTTGTGCTTAATGATGCAGATGGTTCAGCTGATTCAACAAAGAATTATGAAATTACATTTAAAGCATTAAAAAAAGGTAAGGTTAAGATAGAATGTGCAGGTACACCGGACATTACTGATGAAGATGGATCATCAATGTCTGTATCTGTTAAAGATACTACTATCAATATTGGAGCACCTGCTGATTCCAATGCTGATTCATCACTTGCAACTTTAGATGTTAATGAAGGATCATTAGAACCTGCATTTGACCCTCAGACATTTTCATATACAGTCAAGGTTCCGTTTGAGACACAAAAGCTTTATTTTGATGCAGTTCCAACAGATTCCAAGAAGGCTTCTGTATCTGTAATCGGTAACGGAGATCTTAAAGTTGGAGCTAACAGTGTAATCGTAACAGTAACTGCAGAAGACGGTTCATCAACTGATTACAACATTACTGTTATGAAGGAAAGTGAAACTGATAATATTAAACCGGGTACAATTGAAGCAGTAATTAAGGATTCAGGTTTTAATGTATATGAAGACGGTGATGGCGGTAAGTTCATTCAGAACGGTAATGCATATCAGGTACTTACAGTAGATGATGCATCTGAGATTCCGGCAGGTTTTGAGAAGACCAAACTTAACATATTTAACAAAGTAACAGTAACTGCATATACAGTTAAAAATGATATGAACAATGACTATATGCTTATCTACTGTGAAAATGTTGAGACAGGTGATGTTGGATTCTATCAGTATGATCGTGTTGAGCATACACTTCAGAGATATTCAGGAACAATGGGTAATTCTAATGTTGTAATTTCAGATGATGATTCAAACTCATTATCAAATAATCAGAAGATGACAATTGCACTTGTAGGTGCTATATTATGTGCACTTGTTGTTATTCTTCTTATCCTTCTTATTAAGGCAGTAATTAAGATAAAAGGTCTTAAGTCGGACGACATCTATTAATACAGGACATAATATCAGGATTAATATATTACGTGTAAAATGCCACGTCGGTTTTAACCGGTGTGGCATTTTGACGTTTGGCTTGACATAATTCCCATTGCTGTTATACTAAGAATATAACAAGTATAACTCGTGTAACCTGCTTTTTTGTATGACAAGGAGATGTTGTTATGGTGATAAGAGTTGATTTTAACAGTGATGAGGCACTGTATATACAATTATGCAATCAGATCATATTAGGTATAGCCAGTTCCAACATTCAGGAAGGTGAGACGCTTCCTTCAGTGCGTGAACTTGCTGATAATATTGGAATTAATATGCATACGGTTAATAAGGCATACAGTATACTTAAACAGGAAGGATTTCTTAAGTTAGACAGAAGAAAAGGTGCTGTTATATCTTTGGATTTGGATAAGGTTAATGCTAAACTTGAACTGTATGATGTGCTTTCTGTTGCATTAGCGAGAGCAATGTGTAAAAATATTACGAGAGAGGAGATGCACAGGGCAGTTGATGAGGTTTGTGATGATATTTTATACGGCAATACATTACAGGAGTAGATTATAAGATATTTAAGATTGGAGAACATCTATGGAAATAAAATTATCGAAGCTTGCTTATGTTGCATTAGATTTTGCATATGAAGCATCAGACAAATTAAAACATGGATTTGTGGGAACAGAACACATACTTCTTGGAATAAGCAGATTTGAATGTGCAGCAACTCTTGTTCTTAATAATAACGGTGTGAATGAAGAAATATTGGAAGATGCCATGAGTAAGCTCGTTTCATCGGGACGTACAATGACAGTTGTTAAGCCACAGAAAAGAGAAGACAGACTTACCAGAACGGCAGTGTTGTTATTGGAGGCAGCCGCAAAGGAAGCAAAAAGAACAAAAAATGATAATGTAGGAACAGAACATATACTGATAGCAATAATCAGGGATAAGAACTGTGTGGCTAACCAGCTCCTTACTTCTTTGGGAGCTAATTTGCAAAAGATTTATGTGGAGCTTATGACTTCCCAGGGATTTGATCAGACGATAGCAAAGAATGACTATAATGCCACAATGAAGAATCGTAATAAGAGAAAATCCATGACTCCTGTTCTTGATAATTTTTCAAGAAACCTGACAGAGTATGCATCTAACGGAGAGCTCGATCCTGTAATTGGACGTAAAGCACAGATGAACAGGGTAATACAGATTTTAAGCAGAAGAACCAAGAACAATCCTTGTCTTATAGGAGAGCCCGGCGTTGGAAAGACTGCTATAGTTGAAGGACTTGCACAGATGATTGTATCAGGGCAGGTGCCTGAGATTCTGGCAGGTAAGAGAGTAATGTCTCTTGATATGGCTGCTATGGTTGCCGGAACCAAGTACAGAGGTGAATTTGAAGAGAGAATAAAGCAGGTAATAAAAGAAGTTAAGAATGATGGTAATGTAATTCTCTTTATTGATGAGATTCATACCCTTATAGGAGCAGGTGGAGCAGAAGGTGCACAGGATGCAGCTAATATACTTAAACCTGCACTTTCAAGAGGAGAGATTCAGTTAGTAGGTGCCACGACAATTGATGAATACCGTAAACACATTGAAAAGGATGCGGCACTTGAGAGACGTTTCCAGCCTGTGGATGTGGAAGAACCATCAGAAGAAGAGGCTGTTGAGATTCTTAAAGGAATCAGAGGCAGATATGAAGAATTTCATAAGATTACAATAACTGATGAGGCTGTTGAAGCTGCTGTCAGTATGACTCAAAGATATATCAATGACAGAATGCTTCCTGATAAAGCAATAGATGTTATTGATGAAGCTTCATCAAAACTTAAGCTTGGAATGTCTGTTATGAATCCAAAGCTGAGTGAATTGCACGCTAAGCTCAAAAAAGTTATGGCTCAAAAAGAAGAGAGTGTAATTAACAGTGATTTTCAAAATGCAATGAAACTTAAGAAAAGCCAGGCAAGAATTGAAAAACAGATAAGAGAATTCGAAGAAACAGAAAAACAGGAGGTTAATCTGGAATTAACCAAGGCTGATATTGCAAGAACGATTTCGGAATGGACAAAGATTCCACTTAACAGAATTGAGCAGGAAGAAAGTGAGCGAATACTTGGTCTTGAAGATGAACTTCACAAGAGAGTTATCGGTCAGGAAGAGGCTGTAACTGCTGTTGCCAAGGCAATTAGAAGAGGCAGAGTAGGGCTTAAAGATCCTAACAGACCGATTGGTTCATTTCTGTTCTTAGGACCTACAGGAGTCGGTAAAACAGAGCTTTCAAAGGCGCTTGCACAGGCTATGTTTGGCAGTGAAGATGATATGATACGTGTAGATATGTCTGAGTACATGGAGAAGCACAGCGTATCAAAGATGATAGGTTCACCACCGGGATATGTAGGATATGATGAAGGCGGTCAGTTAAGTGAACGTGTAAGACGCCATCCGTATTCGGTAATTCTTTTTGACGAGATTGAAAAGGCTCATCCTGATGTTTTCAATATTTTACTTCAGGTACTTGACGACGGAAGAATTACAGATTCCCAAGGAAGAAAAGTAAGTTTTAAAAATACAATAATAATCATGACTTCCAATGCCGGAGCACAGAGAATTGTTGCACCTAAGCACCTTGGATTCCTTAGCGGTAATGACGAAGAGTCTAATTACAACAAGATGAAAGAAGGGGTAATGGAAGAGATTAAGACAATGTTTAAGCCGGAGTTCCTAAACAGAATCGATGACATCATGGTATTCCATTCACTTACCGAAGATGATGCAAAGAGTATTGCAAGACTTCTCATTAATAACATTATAAAAAGAGCAGCCACGGAACTTGAGATTAAGCTTAAGGTGGAAGAATCAGCAATTGATTATATTGCAAAGAAAGGATTTGACAAGACATACGGAGCAAGACCGCTTAGAAGAACAATACAAAATCTTGTGGAAGATATGTTGTCGTATGATTACCTCAAAGGGGATATTAAACCCGGCATGACGGTAACCATATATGAAAATGACGATAAGCTTGCAATGAGAAAGAGAAATGCCGCAAAGAAACGTGCATAGATTATTGTGAAAAATTTACCGGAATGTTTTTGAGAAAAAACTTATATCTGATATAGATAATATTTAATTTATATAATATAATGGAATTATCAAAATATACGAATGATACGGAGGTATATGTAATGGCTGTTGTTAAAGAATTAATTCGTAACGAAAAAGATGGCTCACTGAGTTTTGGAGATTATACATTAAATGAGAAGACCAAGTTGTCTGATTTTGAACATTCAGGTGATTTGTATAAGATTAAGACATATAACGAGATAACCAAGTTAGAGAAGAACGGATTATTCGTATATGAATCTGTACCTGGAACAGCAGTACACAATTTTAATGCTACTGATTCTACAATTTCCTTCAAAGTTGAAGGCTCTGAAGATGCCCAGATTACACTCGAGCTTGAGGCTGATACAACTTACAGCATAGTTGTTAACGGTGAGAATACAGGATCAATGAAGACTAATCTTGGTGGTAAGCTTATGTTCAGCGTGGAGCTTGATAAGGATAATCTTTCAGAGGTTGAGATTAACAGAATCTAAGCTGACACACAATATCAAAAGTAACAGGCGGGACCGGTTATTGCAAAATTTCCGGTCCTTTATATATTGTATTATTAATGATGCTTCGTACAATAAAAGACATCAGTCAGGGGGCGAATATGGCTAAGACAAAAAGTGCATTTTTTTGCAAAGAGTGCGGATATGAATCGGGAAAATGGTTAGGACAGTGTCCGGTATGTCATCAATGGGACACATTTGTTGAAGAAAAGATAACTAAAAGTACGGCAGGAAAAGTTGATCGTCTTACAGGGGAAGTAGCTCATTCTGTGTTGCTGTCTGATGTAACATCAAATGAGCATGACAGGATAACTACGGGAATGGAAGAGCTAGACAGGGTACTTGGCGGTGGAATAGTAAAAGGTTCACTTGTGCTTGTGGGCGGTGACCCTGGTATAGGTAAATCAACGCTGTTACTCCAGATGTGTCTTGCACTTGCAGGAGACGGTGTTAACGTGTTATATGTTTCAGGAGAGGAATCTCCGGGACAGATTAAGATGAGAGCCGACAGACTTCATAACGCAGGAAAAGACATAAGATTATTCAGCGAGACCAATCTTGACCGCGTAGAGACTGTAATTGAAAATGACAAACCTGATATAGTAATAATCGATTCAATTCAGACCATGTACAGGGAAGATGTTGCGTCTGCACCGGGAAGTGTGGGTCAGGTTAGAGAGACAACATCCACTCTAATGAAGCTTGCAAAGATAATGGGAATAACCATATTTATAATCGGTCATGTGACAAAAGAAGGAGTGGTGGCAGGACCGAGAGTTCTTGAGCATATGGTAGATACGGTTTTGTATTTTGAGGGCGAAAACCAGGTAAGCTACAGAATACTGCGAGCCGTAAAAAACAGATTTGGTTCAACCAATGAGATAGGTGTGTTTGAAATGTGTCAGAAAGGTTTGATGGAAGTAAGCAATCCGTCAGAATACATGCTTATGGGCAAGCCTGAAGAAGAAGCAGGCTCGGTTGTTACTTGTGCGCTTGAAGGAACAAGACCGATAATGATAGAAGTGCAGGCACTTGTATGCAGAACTAATTTTAACCTTCCAAGAAGAACATCTGCGGGAACTGATTACAACAGACTTAATCTTCTTATGGCAGTGCTTGAGCGAAGAATCGGAATGGCACTGTCAGGATACGATGCATATGTTAACGTGGCAGGCGGAATGAAGATAAATGAGCCGTCACTGGATCTTGCAATTATCGCGGCAATCATTTCAAGTTACAAAAACAGACCTGTAGATAACAATACAATAGTGTTTGGTGAAGTAGGACTTACCGGTGAGATAAGAGCTGTAAGCCAGGCATCAAACAGAGTAAATGAAGCCCTAAAGATGGGATATAAGAGAGTAATTCTGCCAAAAGCAAATCTTAAAAATCTTGATGTTAAAGGAATTACACTTGAAGGTGTGGACAGTATAAGAAGTCTAATAGATATACTGTAACATTATTTAAACAAGTTGAAAGGAATTACATACGACTTATGAAAGTAAAAGACGAGCTGTTAATGCTTTTTGAAAATAATGTTGATAAATGCATGTCAGGTGCGGCAATTGCAAAAGAGCTTGGTGTCAGCCGCAACGCCGTGTGGAAGGCTGTTACGGCTCTTTGCGAGGAAGGTTATGATATAACATCTTTTCAGGGAAAAGGCTATGTTATGAGAAGCTGTAAGGATATAATATCAGGTATCAGTGTTGAAAAATATCTTAAAAGAAAAGAACTGTTTGATATACAGGTATTTGACAGTGTAAGTTCTACCAATACACTTCTTAAAGAAGAAGCCGTAGGCGGAATGAAAGAAGGAAGGGTAATTATTGCATCTAACCAGACTATGGGCAGGGGCAGGCTTGGAAGAACATTTTATTCGCCTTCCGGTACCGGCATTTATATGAGTATACTTTTAAGACCTGTATATCAGGCAAAGTATTCGCTTTCAATAACAACGGCAGCAGCTGTAGCTGTAGCAAAAGCAATAGAAGATGTGGCTGATGTTACAGCCATGATTAAATGGGTTAACGATATATATGTTGATTCAAGAAAAGTATGCGGAATTCTTACGGAAGCATCGGTTAATGTGGAAAATTCAACACTTGAATGGGCGGTGCTTGGTATAGGAATTAATATCGTGCCGCCAAAAGGAGATTTTCCGGATGACATAAAAGACAGAGCAGGAACAATCTTTGCTAACGACAGATACGAAGGACAGATAAAAAGCAGACTGGCAGCAGGCGTAATTAATTATTTCTGGGAATATTATGAGCATCTTGATGACAACAGTTTTATGGATGAATACAGAAACCGTTCTTTTGTGACAGGCAAAAATGTGCTGATATCAGATAGGGACGGAATGAAAGAGGCTGTTGTAAAGGGAATTGACGATGACGCAGGACTGATTGTTGAATATCCGGACGGAACAACAAAAGTACTTTCAAGCGGAGAGATAAGCATAAAAGAAATCAGATAAAATGAATATAATAACAAAAAACAGGCATCAATATGATGCCTGAATTATTAACAGGGGAAGAGGGAATCGAACCCCCCTCTGGAGTTTTGGAGACTCTTATTCTACCGATGAACTATTCCCCTAGGGTGATATGTTATATATATTCTATATGTTATATCTGCGGTGTAATTAACACTGCCTTAATACTATAATTTATAAAAATGATATTGTCAATAGGAAATTTAAAAAAAATCAAATTATCATATTCAACAAGGTAACAGCAGACTTGACAAATATTACTTCAAAATATATCATTTTAATAATGTGAAAAACTATAATAATATCATTTGTTCGGAGAAAAATATGGAAGAAATATATGAGATTATAAGTAATAAAATAAGAGAATCCGGTTACGAACCTGAGGTTGACGGCCGTGAAATATATGATGAGATTTGTGACAATATCGAAGGCAGAGAGAATGGCTCATATATTTTCATGACAAAGCCTTTTGATGATACGGTATTTGAGTATAATGTGCAGATTTTTGATGAGGATTTTAATCTTTCGACTATAACAATAACCAAAGGCGATAAGATATACAAAGTTAATTTTGATGATTGATTCTAAGATTTGCCAACATTGGAGAAAGTAAAATGGATAAAGGAAATATAAGAATAATTAAAGCTATTGTACACATTCTTGATTCAGTTTCTGGATTCCCTGTTCTGTCGGATGTGGAACTTGAGGTTGGTCCGGATTTTTCGGAATTTCTTAAGGAGCACATATATAAAGTTGCAACAGGCGATGATTCTAAGAATTGTACTTTTTTAGAGGGTGAATCGGAGTTTTTTGAGATAATAAAGGATGTTGATGAGAATAATTTTATTGAGGTGAGCAAACAGGCTGCAGGCATGTTGTTTTCAATAATGAACAGTAATATCGACATACCTGCTGCGGATCTTGTTGTGGTTGTATATTCATATGAGGAGAGTTTTTATCTCGCACTTCTTAAGATGAACTATAAGAATTCTTATACTCATATAACCAAACCGGCATCGGATGATGGCTTAAGCGCTAATGACATCGTGATGCATAAGGCAATTCTTCCTACCAAGACACAAAGAGTATCTGAGGCTGCGCTTATCAATCTTGATGATATGAGCATAAGGATTGTAGAGAAAAAATATGATGTTAACGGTCACAAAGAAAATTATTTTTCAAAGATGTATATAGGATGCAGGACGTCTCTTTCCCAAAAGTCTAAGCTTGATATTGTAACTAAAGCGGTTGAACGTGTTGTTAAGGATAATTATGATGAGTCACAGCAGTTTGAAGTGGATATGCGTGCCAAGAATATTATCCATAATGAGTACATTAACGAAGGCGAGATAGATGTACCTGTTGTTGTGGAAAAGATATTTGACACAAGACCGGAGTTAAAAGAAGAATTTAACGAAAAAGTTGAAAAGTATAATATAAGCAAGGAACCTATACGACCTGAGAATGAGAAGACTGTTAAGAAATATGACAGACAGTTTCTTAAGACTGATACGGGAATAGAGATTAAGATTCCTATGCATGAATATGAGAATAAAGACAGTGTTGAATTTATTACTAATCCGGATGGAACAGTATCTGTTCTGATTAAGAACGTAGAAAAGATTTATTCTAAGTAATAATTTTAAAGGAGCTGTTATGAGCAGGAAAGAAAATAATAAAAATATTCAGGCAATTATTCTTGCTGTTTGCTGCATAATACTGCTTATATTATTGATAGTGATTTTTGTCCTTGGCATATTCTTTATGAATAAAAAAAAGACGGATGTTAAGTATACAGAAATTGATACAACAGATAAAAGTGTTGAAGAGCAGACGGATACAAAGACAACTACGGATGACTCAGATATTATTGATAATTACGTAGCGGTATTTAAAGTAGAAGATTCATCTAATATGACTAATGTTGAGAAGACGCTTATGATAATGGATGCCAGAATGAAAAGTTTTGGCTTGGTCGGTGAAAGTTCATTTGCCGATGATTATATAAGTATATCAGTAGGCACACTCGACAGTTCGCAGGAAAAATATCTTAAATATATTGCAACACCGGGAAAATTCAGTATTGTAACAGAAGATGGCAGAAAGATTTTATCTGAGGATATGATTGAGTCTCATGAGGCAATTCTTGAAACAGTAGAAAATGATGATGATGTTGCAGGAGAGCTGGACATAAAAGTTAAAGATGAATATGTAGATAATTTCATTGCGGCATCTGAATATGCGGTTGATAAGTTTGTCAGCATTAATGTGGATGACAACACAATTTTATGTTTTAAATGGACTACAAAAATGAAGAGCGGTAAACTGGTACTTAGATGTTTTAACAAGGAATGGCTTAATGCACTTGATGCTATGTTATCATCAGGAAAGATTCCTGTTACCTTGTTATATGTGGATGCCAGGTCATCTTCATTACAGGAATAAATAAAAAAATGGAGGAAAATATGAATTTAAATTATTGTGAATGTGCTGTAAAAAGAGCAGACAGAAAATATAAGGTTATAAAGTATCTGTGGATACTTTCAAGTATTTATCTGATATTTATGAACATAGTATTTTTACCAAGACTGACATTTTCACTTGTAATTCTTTTGTATGTTGGTGCGCTTATTATTTTTTGGCCTAATTTCAGCGCAGAATATGAATATGTATTTTGTGACGGACAGATTGATTTTGACATAATAAGAAGTGGAAGAAAGAGAAAGACGCTTCATAAGATTGATCTTGTTGATGCTGAGATTATATGCGGAATATATGATGATGAAAGACTCTCAAAATACAACCACAAATTCGTATATACTAAGAGTTTTTTATCAGGAATGAATTATAAAGGTGCGTACTGTATAATTTTAAGACAAGGTGCGCAGTTTGCAAAGGTTTCTTTTGAGCCTGATGAGAGAATGCTTAACTGCATAAAAAATAAAAAACCAAGAATAACATTCCCGATTGATTACGAGGAATAAAAGTATTTAATTTTTTTCGTTAAAAAAATTGTTTTGCCTTGACTTTGCAAAATGATAAGAATATAATCTAGAAAATATACAGAAAGCGAGGATGAAAAATAAATGGGCACAATTATATCAGACGGTATTACATTTGATGATGTATTATTGGTACCACAATACTCAGAGGTTATACCTAACCAGGTAGATCTTACTACTAATCTGACTCAGTCCATCAAACTGAACATTCCACTTATGAGTGCAGGAATGGATACAGTTACAGAGCACAGAATGGCTATTGCAATGGCCAGACAGGGTGGAATAGGAGTTATTCACAAGAACATGTCAATCGAGGCACAGGCTGAGGAGGTTGACAAAGTAAAAAGATCGGAGAATGGTGTTATAACAGACCCATTTTATTTATCACCGGAACATACACTTCAGGATGCCAACAATCTTATGGCAAAGTTCAGAATATCAGGTGTTCCTATTACAGAAGGAAAGAGACTTGTTGGTATTATCACTAACAGAGATCTTAAGTTTGAGACAGACTTCTCAAGAAAGATTAAGGAATGCATGACATCTGAGAATCTTGTTACCGCAAGTGAAGGAATTACACTTGCAGAAGCTAAGAAGATGCTTGCACAGGCAAGAAAAGAGAAGCTTCCAATCGTAGATAAAGATGGTAATCTCAAGGGATTAATCACAATCAAGGATATAGAGAAGCAGATTAAGTATCCACACGCTGCTAAGGATTCACAGGGAAGACTTCTTTGTGCAGCTGCAGTAGGTGTTACACCGGATATTTTACAGAGAGTTGAACCTCTTGTTAATGCAAGAGTTGATGCGATCGTAATTGATACAGCACATGGTCACTCAGCTAACGTATTAAAGACTGTTAAGATGGTTAAAGATGCATATCCTGAGCTTCAGGTTATCGCAGGTAACGTTGCAACAGGAGCAGCAACAGAGGCTCTTATTAAGAGCGGTGTAGATGCAGTTAAGGTTGGTATCGGACCTGGATCAATCTGTACAACAAGAGTTGTAGCAGGTATCGGTGTTCCACAGATTACAGCTGTTATGGATGCTTATGAGACAGCTAAGAAGTATGGTGTTCCGATTATCGCTGATGGAGGAATCAAGTACTCAGGAGATATTACTAAGGCAATTGCAGCAGGTGCTAACGTATGTATGATGGGTAGCATGTTTGCAGGATGCGACGAGAGTCCGGGAACATTTGAATTATTCCAGGGAAGAAAATACAAAGTATATCGTGGAATGGGTTCTATCGCTGCTATGGAGAATGGAAGTAAGGACAGATACTTCCAGGCTGATGCTAAGAAGCTTGTTCCGGAAGGTGTTGAAGGAAGAGTTGCATATAAGGGTTCAGTTGAAGACACAATCTTCCAGCTTATCGGTGGACTCAGAGCTGGTATGGGATATTGTGGTGCACCTACAATTGAGACACTTAAGGAGAACGGTAAATTCGTTAAGATTACTGCAGCATCACTTAAGGAAAGTCATCCACATGACATCCATATCACAAAAGAAGCTCCTAACTATTCAATAGATGTTTAGAAAGTAGCAATTTAAGTTTAGCTTACAAGTTATTTTTCGGATTAGAATGTATATGTATATAGAGAAAATGAAACCGGGACACACAAGTTAAAGTGTATCCCGGTTTCATTTTTTTACTGTGGTGAACTATACTTCAATAGTTATTATTTTATTACTCTTTTCATATCTTCGAACTGTTACGCCGGCAGATGTAAACATTCTTTTGGCAGCAATGTTTTCAGGAGTGCCGTCATATTTGTCAGAGTAATATATGACTTCTTTTATTCCTTTCTGGATAATTGCTTTTGCACATTCGTTGCAAGGAAATAATGTAACATATATTTTTGAATTCTTTAAGCTTCCGCCGCAGTAATTAAGTATTGCATTCATCTCTGCGTGGCACACATATGCATACTTTGTATCAAGCATTGTTCCTTCACGTTCCCATGGGTACTCATCGTCTGAACATCCTATAGGCATTCCGTTGTACCCTAAAGAAAGTATCTTGTTTTCATCACTTACGATACACGCTCCAACATTGGTGTTAGGGTCTTTGCTTCGACCGGCGGTAAAGAGAGCGATACCCATGAAGTATTCGTCCCACATTAAATAATTTTCTCGTTTCATAATAATTCTCCGTTTCCCATTTATAACTGGTGATGTATTATATATCAATTTTATCATAGTATGACCGTAAAATACAATGTCAGATTAAAATATTAGAAAAGTGAAAATAATAGACACGATAGCAAAATTGTTATACAATAATAATGGTGGAGTAGCGAAAGGAACTGACAATGAATTATTATAAAACTATAAGGCAAAGCGTTAAAAAAAGAAGAATACTTATGGCGTGTATTCTTCTTGCACTAGGGATTTTAGCGATTGCTTTTAATATAGGTACGATATTGGCATACATGAAAGGACCGGTTGATCTAACAAAGGTTGATACAGATGCGATGTATCTTGATAAACATGAAGGAGAGTTTGTTACTATTAATGTTACGGATCTGGTAGGATATACCAATGGGTATGATGGAGCTGTAAAAGATAAGATGTACAAGGTTATTCCTACGAAGAAATCAGGATGGATAGTTGAATATAAAGGTGGTATTCAGTATTGTGAATTGATTAGCTACGGAAAATATAACAATGAATTTGTAAAGGCTTATAAGGAACTTCTTGAATTTGATGAAGGTAAGGCGGACAAACCGGACATATCCATAACTGTCCGAGGAAGAGTAGTTAAGAAGAACGGAATCTGGAAGCGTTATTTTGAAAAATATGCAGATGAACTTGTCGATGATAATGTATATGAAAATGTTAAAGAGGTTAAGGACAGTACCGGTGGTGATTATGTGATTGAAATGTCGCAGGCGGTTCCGGTGGACTGCATTGTGGTTGTTCTTGCAGGTATCATATTAATTCTCCTTGGAGTGTATGTATTAATTGGGTACATTGTATGTTCAGGAAGTGAGCAGGTAGTTGATTACCTTACCACGCTTGACAGAATATATTTGCCGGAGGAAATGAATCAGGATTATCTTAACGGTAACCGTTACGGCAACACGGTGATAGGTGAAAAGTTCCTTTATTACGTTAAGGGACTTGATGTGAAAGTATTATACCTTCCACAGATTGAATCTATAGAAAGAAATAAGTACATTTTAACATCAACTATTGTGATTAAAACCATATATGGAAAAATCGTCAAATATAAAGTTAATGTCAGATATGGAAAAGTGATTGTTAAGATGGTACGTGCTTATTTGCAGGAATTGATGGAATTTGGGATAGAAGAGTAAGGACATGGCGTATGGGTGGATTTATAAGTAAAATCATGAATATAAGTTCAAAGATTATAGGATTTGTGCTTGTGGCTGTTTTGCTTGTAATCATTATTCTGGTTAACAGGACAGACGATTTTATTGATGTTCCGATGGAGGTAACTGACAGTAACGGTACAGTGACAACAATACAGAACATTGATGAATATTCTTACAGACACATGAAGAAATCCGATTGGTTTGAATTGCATTTTATTCTTGATGAGAGCGATATATATAATCAGGTTCTTGTGTTTGATAACGAAATAATGCAAATAAATATATACGCGGATGATGAACTTATATACAGTAACGGCGAGGATTATTTAAAAGCAGTGTATAACGGGGGAATAGAGATGGTACCCCTTAGTACATATAAGAACAGTAAGGATGTAAGAATCAGATTTACAGCAACATATGATCGCTTTAATGCTACGATACCTGATATTCAGTTAAAAGACAATACGGCGGTTTATACGGACTATATTCAGAAGAATTATATTCGTATAGGTGGCTGTGTGATTTTGATCGTTTTGGGGTTAATACTGTTTATATATTGTCTTGTCAGCGGCAATTTTGACAATCAGCATATGAGAATTATAATTGTGGCTGCTATAAGTATTTTAAGCGGTGTATGGATAATGGCCGATTGCAAGATAGGTATCATATTTGCAGGTAACTATATTAATCTATATTATCTGAGAAACATATCGATATTTTTAAGCGGAATTGCATTTATGATGTATCTTGATATTATGGAAGAACATAAACGAGGTACAAAGATATTTTTAAAAATATCAATTGTTGTATTGACTTTATTTTCAGCTGTTTCCGTGGTATTGCACTGGTTTAAAATTCAGTATATGAATGAGACAGGAAGGATGTATGTTGTTCTGCTTGCGGTTATGATGATATTATATGGAATTATTTGCTTGATGACGGAAGTGAAAGAGAAGGACAGACATTACAAGGAGCTGTATATATTCATATTACTGACAGGTTTAATATCTGCATTAACAATGATAAAGTATTCATTTTTAAATACGAATTATACACGTAATGATTATATTGTTTCAGTTGTTGTAATTGCCGTAATCTTCTTTTTCAACATGCTTCATATTGGAATTCTTATTAACTCATTCCTTGAAAATAATGAGAAGGCCTTACTTGAAAATATGGCTTATGTTGACGGATTAACAGGAATATATAACCGTAATATGTGTGAAAAGAAGATGAGTATAATTGATTCTAAGAGAGAAGGAATATATGGATTTTATATATTTGATTTAAAGGGACTAAAGTATGTCAATGATACGTATGGACATACAAGTGGGGATGAAATGATTAAAGTGTTTGCAAGTTCGCTTAAAGAAGCATTTGGCAGGAGCGGTTCCTTTGTCGGAAGATTTGGCGGGGATGAATTTATTGTAATTGTCGAGGAGAAAAATCTGAATCAGACAGATGCTATGTTAGAAGCACTTGAGAATACAATTTCATCAATTAATGAAGAAAAGAAATACGATTATAAAATTGCTTTCAGATATGGTAATTCTGTATGTGATATGAGAAATTATGATAGTATTTGGAAATTGCTTTCCGTTGCAGATAAAAATATGTATGGGAAAACATGATTTTAAAAGATGGTGGTGATATGATTTGCGCAGAATACACAGAAAAGATCCGATAATTAAATATTTGATTACAGGTCTGCTTGTTGCGGCAATTATTTATCTGGCACTGGTAATATCGGCATCTAAGCCTTTTGATATGTACAGCCTTGATAATGGATGGATGCTTATCAATAATGGCACGGTAAAAGAAGATTATGATATCAACAAAGATAAAGTTAAAATGGATGTTAGAGGTGATGAGATAACATTAATTAATAAAACATATATAAAACTTGACAATCCTGCATTGTATTTTAGAGCATATCATGTTGCTATGGAAATATATGTCGCAGATGAGCTTATATACGAAAGCGGCATGGAAAGAATGGAAAATAATAAGGTTGTGGGATGTGGATATTATATTATCAGTCTGCCTAATGATTATGTCGGTAAGGAGATAAGGATTGATTTTCATGTAAGTGACAATAATCATATGAGTAAGCTTGAAAAGATTTACCTTGTAGACACTTCACAGTTTATGATTGGCTATATAAGAAAAAATGCGTTTGGTGTGTTTACGTCATTTTTAATGGTTACACTTGGAATATTGACGGTTGTCGTGTCAATGTTTGTCGGACTTAATATGGTATCTGCCAGAAAGATTTTTTACACTGGTATGATGGCACTTATTTTCGGATTGTGGAGTCAGTGTTATTATGGATATATTGATTTATTCAGTCATAATAATGTTGCTAATTATTATCTGGAATATTTAACGTTGTTTCTGCTTGGAGCACCGGTTGTAGGATACATCAGGGAAGTTATGACTAACAAAAAGATTCGTCTTGTACTTAGCGGAATTCTTGGAATAAACGTTATGTTTATTATAGTGGCACTTATTCTTCACAGTACGAATAAAATCCATATGAACAGGATAATAAGGTTTTATCATGTAATCGGGGCGGCTATAATATTTGTTACCGCATTTGTAATGCATTTATGGAAAGACGGAAATAAAAAATCAAGAGTAGCAATTAAAACAGGTATAATTTCAATGGAAGTATTTCTGTTTGTTGAAATGATTATGTTTAATTTTGCTTATGGGTTGTCAGGCAGATACAGCGGAGTACTGATTCCACTTGGGGGATTAGGCTTTATTTTGTGTGCGATTCTGTCTAATATAATTATAATTATTGAACGTCTTGAGCAAAAGAGTAGTGAAATAGAGCTAAAGAAGATGGCGTACAGCGACAGACTGACAGGCGTTTCTAACAGAAAATACTGTGAGGAAGTAATGAAGAGCATTGATGAGGAGCAGACAAAGTCATTTGCAATGATTAATATAGATCTTAACTGGTTAAAGAAGATAAATGATAGTCAGGGACACGAAAAAGGTGATGAGTATATATGCAGTTTTGCACAGTTATTCAGTGATGAATGCGGTGATGATGCAACGGTAGGACGCATGGGCGGTGATGAGTTTATTGCTATTATAAAAGATGCGGATGAAGAAAGAGTAGAGAGTATAATAGCAAGAATGAATAAAAAAAGCGGCAACGGCAGTAAGCCTGAACAAAGACGCATTAGCGATGGGATTTCATTTGCATACGGTTACAGTATAAGCAGCGAAGACAATCCGTTATCAACACAGGAAGCATATACACTTGCAGATAACAGGATGTATGAATGCAAAAAAGAACAAAAGGTTGGTCGTGTATGATTAAAGGCATAATATTTGATATGGATGGAGTACTTATTGATACGGAAAAGTTATATAACAGGTTCTGGTGCGAGGCGGCAGCAATTTTCGGATATGACATGAAAAGAGAACATGCACTTATGATAAGGTCGACAAGTGCACCGGTAGCAATTCCTATGCTTGAAGAAAAATTAGGCAGGGGATTTCCTTACTATGAAGTAAAGAAAAAACGTATTGAGATAATGAACGAGTATATAGATAAGAACGGAGTTGAGGTAAAAAAAGGAGCACATGAGCTTTTGGATTACCTCAAAGAGAATGGTATCAAGGCAGCGGTTGCAACTTCGTCGGATATGGAAAGAACCAATAAGTATCTTACAATGGCAGGGTTATATGGAAAGTTTGATTGTTATGTATCGGGTGTAAATGTTGCAAGAAGCAAACCGTTTCCTGATATTTATATAGAGGCGGCCAAGCAGCTTGGTCTTGATACGAAAGACTGTTTTGCTGTTGAGGACTCACCAAGCGGTGTTAAGTCGGCTTATGCAGCAGGATGTAAGACCATAATTGTTCCGGATCTTGATGAACCTGACGAAGATATGAGAAGTAAGGCGTATGCGATATGTGAATCTCTTGATAAGATACTTGATTTAATAAAATAAAAAAGTGTGCATTTTGCATAAATATATTGTAGTATAAATTTTCTTTATGTGATACAATGTTTAAGGCGTAGTTCATGCAACAATAACGGAGGTTTAAAATGGATTTTGAAAAATTATTACTTGATGCACGTAAAGAAAATTGCTCTGATATACATATTACTGCGGGAACTGCAGTAGCTGTCAGAAAATATGGGGAACTTATGATTCTTAAAGATGATATTCCTACACTTAAAGAATCAGAGGATGTTATTTATTCAATGCTTGATGAAGAAGAAAAGAGAATTCTTGAATCAGGTAAGGACATTGATTTTTCTACAACAGATCAGGACGGCAACCGTCTGAGAGTTAACGTATACAGACAGAGAAATAATCTTGCCTGCAGTATTCGTCTTATTAACTCACAGATTCCAACTATCGAACAACTCGGAATGCCACAGATTCTTAGAACATTTGCTGATTCAAAAGGCGGACTTGTTCTTATTACGGGACCTACAGGAAGTGGTAAATCAACGACACTTGCATCAATGATTAATTATATTAACAAAAAGTATTCAAGACACATTATCACAATAGAAGATCCTATTGAGTACGTATATCCTTTTGATAAGGCTATGATTCATCAGCGTCAGGTTGGAAAGGATGTAGATGATTTTGCTACAGCTCTCAGATCGTCACTTAGAGAAGATCCGGATATCATCCTCGTAGGTGAGATGAGAGATTATGAGACAATCAGTGCCGCAATTACAGCAGCTGAGACAGGACACCTTGTATTCTCTACACTTCATACAAAGAGTGCTGCACAGACTATTGAGAGAATTATCAGTGAATGTCCGATTGAGTCACATCAGTCAATTGTCGGTCAGCTTTCATCGGTTCTTGTAGGTATTGTTACACAGGGACTTATACCTAGAATGGACGGAATGGGACGTGTGGCTGCTACGGAGGTACTTGTTAATAACATGGCGGTAGCTAACCTCATTAAGGAGAGAAAGTTCAGTCAGATTAACACAACTCTTCAGACTGGTATGTCATCAGGAATGCATACTCTTAATGCATCTTTGATGCAGCTTGTAAGAACAGGCAAGATTTCAAGAGAAGAGGCACTTAACCATTCTAATGCACCAAGTGATCTTGCAAAAGAGATGCTTATGAAAGATTACTAAGATTTATTTGTTAACGCATATAAAAAGATATTTAAAATATGTATGGCGGTTTTGATTGTCATACAGGTTAATCAGGCTGATGATGTGAAGGTCAGAGCATACTTTAAGATTATTTGAATTGATAAAATCTATAATTTTTTTGTATGTCAGACGGATGTCATCATTGGCGTGATTGTGATAACAGCTTACAACAGTATTTGAAGGAAGTTCAAATGTGTTAATGCCGTCGGCCGGATGTATAGACAGACTGATTATGTTGTTATAGACATAGTTTTTCATGCAAAGGTCATCGTATGATATTGTAGCTCCGGTTGGAAAGACAGAGATGTTCTGTTCGGTTCTTGCGGTATTGATATGCTTCATAAGTTCTTTTGCAATATCCTTTGTGTGATGCGCATTTTTCTTTGCTTCAATCTTTGTAACAGCGACACTTATGTTATTTAGGACCTCAATTTGGGGTCCTTTATTTTTGTTGTCTTCATGCTTTTCAAGCAGCCACAGTCCCAGATTAAGAGATGCAATCTTGTTATGAAGTACAAAAAGTTCACGCTGCATTTCAACAAGTTTACTTGTGGCAATTGAGCGTATATCTGTTTTGTCAGTACTGTGAATTATTTCTTCAATCTCTTTAAGGGAACAGCCGGCCTGTCTAAATGTTGTAATAAAATAAAAAGAGCTAACCTGCGAAGGTGAATAATAATGATATCCGTTGTTCTCATCAGTTCTTGGTATAAGTATTCCGGTCTCATAATAATGTCTTAAAGTATCCCTTGTGGTACCACATAGTTTTGCAAATTGTCCCACGCTCAGATTGTATTCTTTTTTGTAATTTTCAAAGTTATTATCATCAAATAATTGTTTTTTCATTATTAATCTACACATTTTCCTAAAAATCTTTGTTGACTTGGGGGTTACCCCCAGGATTATTATAGCATAGAACTTAATATTTTCAATAAAATTTGGAAATAAATAAACTTATCATTCAGAAGGAGATTTTATTATGGAACAGAAAAAGGAAACTATTGTAAGAATTATTGCTGAGTACATGGATAAGGAAGAATCAGAGATTTCAACATCTAAGACATTTACTGAAATCGGACTTGACTCTTTGGACATTATGGAACTTGTAATGCAGATTGAGGAAGAGCTTGATTGCAAGATTGAACTTTCACAGGAACTTAATACAATTGATAAATTAGCAGAGTATATAGAGAATAAATAAAATAGGCGGAGGTTCGTGATGGCAAATAAAATATGTGAAATGCTTGACATCAGATACCCGGTTTTTCAGGGCGGCATGGCATGGATAGCGGATGCACATCTTGCATCTGCAGTATCTAATGCCGGCGGTCTAGGAATTATTGCTGCGATGAACTCTAACGGTGAACAGCTAAGGGAACAGATACAAAAAGCAAGACAGATGACAGACAGACCATTTGGAGTAAACCTTATGCTTATGAGCCCTTACATAGAAGAAGCTGTTAAGGTTGTATGTGAAGAAAAAGTACCTGTTGTAACTACGGGAGCAGGTAATCCTGCAAAATACATGGAACAGTTAAAGGCTGCGAATGTAAAAGTAATCCCTGTTGTGGCAAGTGTTGCTCTTGCACGCATGATGGAAAAGGAAGGTGCATCGGCTGTCATAGCGGAAGGATGCGAATCCGGCGGACATGTGGGAGAGACAACGACAATGGCACTTGTGCCACAGGTAGCTGATGCTGTAAATATACCTGTTATTGCCGCAGGCGGAATTGCAGACGGAAGAGGAATGGCTGCAGCATTTATGCTTGGTGCATGCGGTGTGCAGATGGGAACAGCATTTCTTGTAGCCGATGAATGCCGCGTCCATGACAACTATAAGGAAAAAGTCATTAAAGCAAAAGACAGAGATACCATTGTAACAGGCAAGAAACTTGGACATCCGGTAAGAGCTTTAAAGAACAGGATGACAAGAGATTTTGCAATGAAAGAAATGAATTCAGTAGTGTCTGATGATGAACTTGAAAAGATGGGAGCAGGTACCCTTAGACTTGCAGCTGTTGAAGGAGACGTTACCAACGGTTCATGTATGTGCGGTCAGATAGCGGGACTTGTAGAAAATAAGGAAAGCTGCGAGGCCATTATTAAGAGAATCTACGGGCAGGCAGATGTACTTATGAAAGATAGGAGCAGTCTATGGGAAAGATAGCATTTTTATTTGCAGGACAGGGAAGCCAATATTCCGGAATGGGAAGAAAACTGTATGAATATAATGATAATGTTAGGAAAATGTTTGATGCGGCAAATGATTTGAGACCTGATACATTAAGACAGATGTTTGAAGGTACGGCCGATGAACTTACCGTAACAAAAAACACCCAGCCACTTATGTTTCTGGTTGATCTAGCTGCTGCAGTTGCTCTTAATGACAGGGGCATTCATGCGGATATGGTTGCAGGTTTTTCACTCGGAGAGGTAGCAGCTGTAACATATGCAGGAATTTTAAAGGAAGGTGAAGCATTTAAGTTCGTATGTAAAAGAGGAGAACTTATGCAGCGTCAGGCCGAAAAACATCCGGGAAAAATGGTGGCGGTTGTCGGAGCAACGCGTGATAAAGTTATAGAACTTAGCGGTAGATGCAACGTGTATCCAGTTAATTATAATTGCCCGGGACAGATTGTCGTATCAGGTGAAGAAGAAAAGATTAATACATTTATTAAGACTCTTAAGGAAGAAGGAATAAGATGCATTCCTCTTAAGGTAGGCGGACCATTCCATACGCCTTACATGAATGAGGCGACAATAGGGCTAAAGGAAGAGCTTGGACAAAAGAATCTGTATGACATCAGTTCACCTCGTATACCTGTATATTCAAATCTTACGGCAACACCGTATAAGGAAGAACGCGACAGTATTACGGATACATTGGCAAGGCAGGTTTCTAACAGTGTATTGTGGTTAGATACACTTGTTATGATGAATGAAGCAGGCGTGGATACGTTTATAGAATGCGGACCCGGAACAGTATTGTCATCCTTTGTAAAAAAGACATTTACAAATGCGAAGATATATAATGTCTGCGATGTTGACACGTTAAATGAAACAGTTTCTAAGATGGAGAAAGATTTATGTTAAAAGGAAAGGTAGCAGTAGTAACAGGAGGGGCAAGAGGTATAGGAAGACAGATAGCATTGGAGTATGCAAAGAATCATGCAGATGTCGCTGTAATTGCTTCTCATGAGAGTGAAAGCCTTAAGGAGACGGTTAGTGAGCTTTGCGCACTTGGAATCAATGCAAAAAGTTATGTATGTGATATAAGGGATGAAAAACAGACAACCATTATTGCGCAGTGCATCTTAACGGACTTTGGTAATGTTGACATTCTTGTTAATAATGCGGGAATGAATAAGGACGCCTTACTCATTTCCATGAAAAAAGAAGAACTTGATGATGTCATCGATACCAACCTTAAAGGGACCATATATATAACTCAGGCATTTATTAGAAATATGATGAGAAATAAGAAGGGGAGCATAATTAATATCAGTTCGGTTGTAGGGCTTATGGGCAACACGGGACAGGCGGCCTACAGTGCATCAAAAGCCGGAATAATAGGGTTTACAAAGACAATAGCAAAAGAATACGGAAGAAAAAATATAAGGTGCAACGCAATTGCTCCGGGATTTATAACAACCCGTATGACGGATAATCTGTCAGAGGAGCAAAAAAATGAAATGAAGAAAATGATAGCTATCGGAAGAATGGGAACACCACAGGATGTGGCAGGGCTGGCATTGTTCCTTGCAACGGACAGTTCATCTTACATAACCGGAGAGGTTATTAAGGTTGACGGCGGAATGTACATTTAGCAGTTAGAGAGGTTGATATGAGAAAAGTAGCAGTAACCGGAATCGGAGTAATTTCTCCTGTAGGTAATAATATTGAAACCTTCTGGAATAATATAAAAGAAGGCGTATGCGGAATAGATTTTATCAAAAGATTTGATGCATCAAACCTTAAAGTCAGTCTTGATGCCGAGGTAAAGGATTTTAATCCTAAGAATTATTACGATACAGCGCAGGAAATCAGGAGATCTGATTTGTATATGCAGTATGCACTGGCAGCATCGGTTCAGGCAGTTGAAGACAGTAAGATTCTTGAGACGGAAATTGAACCTGAAAGGCTTGGCGTATACATAGGTTCAGGAATCGGTGGGATTGATACGACCATCCGTCAGACAAGGGTGCTTGATGAAAAGGGACCTGAGAGGGTATCACCATTCTTTGTACCTATGATGATAAGCAACATGGCAGCAGGTGCGGTATCCATTAAGTTTGGAGCAAAGGGACCGACACTTCCGATTGTAACAGCATGTGCAACATCAACACATACAATCGGTGAGGCGTACAGAGCTATTAAGCACGGATATGCGGATGCGATAATTGCAGGTGGAAGTGAAGCATCAATCAATGAACTTGCAATGGCCGGATTTATCAACTGTCAGGCACTAAATCTCGCTGATAAGCCTGATGAAGGAAGTATTCCGTTTGATAAGAGAAGAGGCGGATTCGTGATGGGCGAAGGGGCAGGAATTTTAGTCCTTGAAGAATACGAACATGCCGTTAAGCGTGGTGCAAAAATATATGCAATGGTAGCCGGATATGCAAACACATCCGATGCTTATCATATTACTGCACCGGATCCTGAAGGAGAAGGCGCTGTAAATGCAATAAGAAATACGGTAAATGAGGCAGGAATAAAAGGTGATGAGAGCATCTATGTCAATGCTCACGGAACAGGAACACACCTTAATGATGCAATGGAGACAAAAGCACTCAAAAAGGTGTTCGGAGAAAATGCTTACAAGCTTCACATCAGTTCAACAAAGTCAATGACAGGTCATATGATGGGAGCAACCGGTGCGGTTGAAGCAATAGCATCTGTTCTTGCACTCAAGGATGGAATAATACCTCCTACAATTAACTATAAAGAAAAAGATGAGGAATGTGACCTTGATTATACTGTTAATAAAGCTGTTAAGGCAGACCCGCAATATGCGATAAGCACATCACTCGGATTTGGCGGTCACAATGCCTGCATAGCATTTGAAAAGTATGAGTAAATCTTATTTTGTTTGGATGGATGAAAGATGGATATAAAAGAAATAAAAGAATATGCAAAGGTATTTGAAGAATTAGGGCTGACCCACATGTCCGTAAAAGACGGTGAATTTAAGATGGTTATGAAAAAGGAAGCTCCTTATTTGGCAGATGGTATTGTTAGTGTATCTGCTGCAGATGTTAACGTTAAAAGTGTTGCAGATAAAGCAGTGGCACCTTCACAGGTAACAGATGACAATGAAAGGGCAGTGAAAAGTGAGAATGCAGCCGATGATGCAAATACCATCAGTGTGAAATCACCTTTGCTTGGAGTATTTTATTCCGGCTCAGGAGATAAGCCGTTTGTGAATGTTGGTGATTATGTTAACAAGGGAGACGTTTTGTGCACAATCGAAGCAATGAAAATGCTTAATGATATCGTGGCCGAAAGTGAAGGCTATGTAAAAGAAGTGTGCGCTAAAGACGGAGAACTTGTGGAATATAATCAGGTTCTGTTTAAAATTTCGAAGTAGAATGCAGGGTAATAAAATGAACAGAGAAGATATTATGAAAATAATTCCTCACAGGGAACCAATGCTTCTTATTGATGAGGTTTTTTTGGAGGAAGAAGGCAAAGCTGTCGGGTATTATCACGTAAAAGGAGACGAGTTCTTTTTGCAGGGACATTTTCCGGGCAATCCTATTGTTCCGGGCGTAATCCAGTGCGAAATGATGGCGCAGTCAGCCTGTGTAATGTTTAAGGATAAGATGGAAAAAGAGGGAACGCTCCCTTTGTATACAGGGCTTAACAAAGTCAGATTTAAAGGAATAATTAAACCGGGCGATACTATAAAGATTGAAACAAAACTTATAAGGGAGTCTCATCCTATGTATCTGCTTTCGGGAAAGCTCAGCGTGGATGGAAAACTGTGCATGAGCGGTGAATTTTCGTTTGTCATTATGGAAGAAAGGTAAGGTGTTACGAGTGTATTCAAAGATTCTGATAGCCAATCGCGGCGAGGTTGCAGTTAGGATAATCCGTACCTGCAAGGAGATGGGAATAAAGACAGTTGCAGTATATTCTGATGCAGATGGGGATGCACTCCACACAGAAATGGCAGATGAAAGTTACTGCATAGGAGGGGCAAGGTCATCGGACAGTTATCTTAACATGAATGCAATTATGACTGTTGCGCTAAACACAGGTGTTAAAGCCATTCATCCGGGATACGGAATGCTTTCGGAAAATCCGGAGTTTGCGCGTATGTGTGAGCAGAACGGGATTGATTTTATCGGACCGGATGCGGATGTAATACGAAAGATGGGCCACAAAGAAATCGCAAGGAGTATCGCTATAAGTGCCGGAGTGCCGGTCATAAAAGGAAGCGATATTTTAGAAGATGTGGCAATGGCAAAAACAAGTGCAGCTGATATCGGATATCCCGTAATACTTAAAGCCAGAGCCGGAGGCGGTGGGAAAGGAATTAGAATTGTAAGGGATGAATCAGAGATTGAAGATGCATTTAACAGTGTGAAGAAAGAAGCGGCTGCATCTTTTGGTGACGATGCATTATTTCTGGAAAAGTATCTTGAAAATGTTAAACATGTGGAAGTGCAGATACTTGCAGATAAATTCGGCAACATTGCGCTGCTAGGTGACAGGGATTGTTCCGTGCAGCGTAAGAATCAGAAGTTATTGGAGGAATGCCCTGCAGGATGTCTGTCACAGGATTTAAGAGCGAAGATGTATGATGCATCGAAAAGGCTCGCCAAGCAGGTTAATTATTCTACAGTTGGAACGGTGGAATACCTTGTTAAGGACAATGAATTTTACTTTATGGAAATGAACACGAGACTGCAGGTGGAACATTCCGTTACGGAGATGGTATACGGCATCGACATTGTTAAATGGCAGATAAGAACTGCTGCAGGCGTAAGACTTCCCGATGAAAATGTAAGTTCATACAACAAAAAATGTGCAATAGAATGCAGAATATGCGCTGAGGATCCGGTAAGTTTTCTTCCAACAGGAGGAGAGGTAAGTCTTCTTCATGTGCCGGGTGGTCCCGATGTAAGATTTGACTGCGCACTTTATCAGAACTGCGTTGTAAGCCCATTCTACGATTCAATGCTAGGCAAGCTTATTGTAAGTTCATTTACAAGAGAAGAAGCAATAAGAAAGATGAAGAGTGCCCTGTCGGAGTTAGTGCTTGCAGGAGTTAATAATAACAGACAGTTTCACATGAGACTTATGGAAAATGAGGATTTTATCAGTGGAACATATGACACAGCTATATGTCAGAAGGTGTAGTGTATGAAATTTAACAGTTTATTTTTAAAAGCAAATAATGAACTTGAAGGAAGTCCACGCAATACAAGAAAAGTTACCTGTAAAAAATGCAACACGGCAAATGCTGTGTCAAAGATAAGAAAGAATTATTTTGTCTGTCCGGAATGCGGTGCGTATTTTTCGGTAAGAGCCAGAAGAAGAATACTTATGCTTACGGACAAAAGAAGTTTTATAGAACATGATGCAGGTCTTTGTTCGCGCAACATTTTGAATTTCCCTGAATACGATAAAAAGTTAAGTGATGCGATGGAAAGAAGCAGGGAAAATGAAGGTGTAATTTGCGGTGTAGGTGAAATAGGGAAAATAAAAGTGTGTATATTTGCCATGGATTCTTATTTTATGATGGGATCCATGGGGGCAATTGTCGGTGAAAAGATAACAAGACTCTTTGAGTTTGCAACAAAAAAATCACTTCCGGTAATCGGCGTTACGGTATCCGGCGGTGCAAGAATGCAGGAGGGAATGATTTCGCTGATGCAGATGTCCAAAGTTTCGGCTGCGGTAAAGAAGCATTCCGATGCGGGAAATCTTTATATTAATCTTCTTACTAACCCTACAACAGGAGGAGTTATGGCAAGCTTTGCGATGCTTTCCGACATAACACTAGCTGAGCCCGGTGCAAGGCTTGGATTTGCCGGACCAAGAGTTGTGGAAAAGACATTAAATGCACCGCTTCCAAAGAATTTTCAGAGGGCGGAGCGGGTGCTTGAATGTGGTTTTGTGGACAAGATTGTTCCCCGCAATGTTCAGAAAGAAACGATAGAAAAAATACTTAGAATTCATAGTTAAAAATGTTTTTATAGCATGACTTTGATACGGAGGTTAGTATGAAGGATTATGATATAGTTCTTAATGCGCGAAGGGATGACAGGCTTACTGCCGGCGATTACATTAAAGGGGTGGTCAGTAACTTTATTGAATTTCACGGCGACAGACTGTACGGCGATGACAAGGCTGTTATCGGCGGAATCGGCTATGTGGGCAATACGCCTGTAACTGTAATCGGAATAGAAAAAGGCAAGGACGTTAACGACCGAATATATCATAACTTCGGAAGTGCCAATCCGGAAGGATACAGAAAAGCGCTAAGGCTTATGAAGCAGGCCGAGAAATTCCACAGACCGGTACTTTGTTTTGTGGATACTGCGGGAGCATTTTGCGGAGTTGACGCGGAAGAGCGCGGACAGGGAAGAGCAATTGCACATAACCTGTACGAGATGTCAACGCTAAAGACTCCGATTTTATCGATGTTAATCGGAGAAGGTGGAAGTGGCGGTGCGCTTGCTTTGTGTCACTCGGATGTAATCTGGATGAAGCATGATGCATATTTTTGCGTTGTGTCACCGGAAAGCTGCGCTAATATCCTTTGGAAGAACACAAAGAAAGCCGATGAGGCAGCAGACGCACTTGCACTCACTGCAAAGAAGCTTTACGAAAGAGGACTTATCGATAAAATATGTGAAGACATTCCGATGAAGAAATTGGCGACTCAGATAGAAGAACAGTTGATAAAGCTAAATAAAATTCCCGTTGGAAAACTGACAGATGAAAGATACGCAAAGTTTAGAAATATCGGGTATGATTATTAGGAGCAGAAAATGACGGAATTATATAAAAGGTATTTTATAGAAAAATTTGATGAAAAGGGTTTACTAAAAGCAGTTGAAACCGGATATGACAGCAATTTTAATTTTGCATATGATGTTATGGATGAGTATGCAAAAGAAAGTCCTGATATGGTTGCACTCGTACATAAGGACATAAAAGGAAATGTAAGAAAATTCACGTATTCCGATTTGAAAAACATGTCTGATCGTACGGCAAATATGTTAAGAAATCTGGGCGTAAAAAGACATGACAGCGTAATGCTTATATTAAAGAGAAGATACGAGTTCTGGATATGCATGCTTGCAATTCACAAACTGGGGGCGGTAGCAATTCCTACATCTCACATGGTATCTGATGAGGATATCCGCGAGCGTCTTGTGACCGCAAAATGCAGGACTGTTATATGCGTTGACAGCGCGGATGTCTGCGATAACGTGATAAGTGCAGCAAGCGAATTAGCTGATGTAAATGTAGTATGTGTAGGAAATGATGTTCCTGATTCGTTCCTAGGGTTTAAAGAACTCTTTGACAAGGCGGATGATTCGTTTGAACGAGTTGAGACTGACGCTACCGATGCAATGCTTTATTATTTTACATCCGGAACATCAGGACAGCCTAAAGCAGTAATTCATAATTTTTCATATCCTATAGCACATATATTTACCGCAAAATACTGGCACGCGGTAGTACCTGGTGGACTTCATCTTACGGTTGCTGATTCCGGATGGGCAAAATCAGCATGGGGAAAAATGTACGGCCAGTGGTTTATGAAATGTGCGGTCTTAGTATACGATTACGATGTGTTCTATGCAGAAGACATGTTAAAAGTATTAGAAGAAGAGAAAGTAACAACATTTTGTGCACCGCCGACTATCTATAAATATCTTGTCAGAAAGAAAATCGAAGACTACAATCTTGAAAGTCTTGTAAGCGTTACAACAGCAGGCGAAGCACTGCCCAAAGAAGTGGATGAGAAATTTTATGCTAAAACAGGTCTTAAGATTCGCCAGGGCTACGGTCAGACCGAGACAACACTTTTAACATGTACAATGAAAGGCTGCGAGCAGTCAGAAGGTTCAATCGGTACCAAGTCACCTCTGTATGACATTGCAATTGTCGATGAAGATAACGATCCTGTAGATGCCGGCAACGAAGGGGAAATCGTCATTGTTCCTAAAGACAACACTCTCCCGATAGGACTGTTTTGCGGATACCTGGGTGAAGAAAATATGTACAAAGAAGTCTGGGAAGGCGGCGTGTACCACACTAAGGACAAAGCCTACGTTGACGCTTTTGGCAATTACTTTTTTATAGGACGTAATGATGACGTAATCAAATCAAGCGGTTACAGAATAGGACCAACAGAAGTCGAAGACATCATTAACGAACATCCCGCAGTAAGCGAATGTGCAGTAACCGGTTTTCCGTCAAAAAACAGAGGACAGGTTGTAAAAGCCACAATAATCTTAAAAGATGGCTTCAATCCGGATGATAATCTGAAAAATGAAATAAAGGAATTTGTAAAGATGCGCACCGCAATGTACAAATACCCGAGAATGATAGAGTTTGTAAAAGATCTGCCACGAACGACCAACGGTAAAATAAGCAGAAGCATGATAAGAAAAAAAGATGGATGCTAAGGTGAAACGGGGGACGGTTCTTCGTTCCAGAAATGGAACGAAGAACCGTCCCCCGTTTCACCTCCCCCAGTTTCAAATGAACTAAAATTATATAAAAAATTAACTTGACAAAAAGGAGAACAAGAGATACTATAAAAGTGTATTCGGAATGATTTGATAGGGCAAACTCATTGAGAGGTGGGGGCGCAAAGCTAGAAGTCTAGACTCTGTTTTCGTTTGTTAAATATAAGGGAAATTAACAGACAGAATAGTGATAGATAGTTCGGTTGCAATAATCATATCGTTATGCAATTTTGTGTAATGATGGTTATTGCTTTTTTTATTTTGATGAGGGAATGATTATGTTATAAAGCTTTAAGTTAAAACTTAAAGTTTTATATAAAAAAGGCTTCGAGCCAAATTCGCGAAAATCAGTCGAAGCCGTAATGTAACGACACATAGAGAACTAAGTGCCATGGTTAAGTATACCACTTTTTTCTCTATGTGAAAACAAATATTTTTTCGAAAGGGTGGTAACAAATGAAAAGAAAAATTGTATCAATGGTAATTGCCGCAAGTACTATGTGCTTAGCATTAACAGGTTGTGGCGGTGAAAATGGGAAGAAGTATATTAAAACTAATTCCTTAACAGGAAGTATTACGTTTAGTAAGGTTAATTTTTATGATTTTTTTAACGAAAAACGTATTACTAATTATTCGAATGGTGGTTATGCATTTAGTGATAGTATCAAATCTACAGAAATTTGGTTTACGGATTATAGTGGAACTGTAAGGGCAATTTGTGTAGATAAGGCTTTAACAAAAAAGCCCGCGAAAGCCAAGGTTTATCAAAATTATAAGAAGAGTAGTTATGAAACTTATGATTGTATTTATTAACTTTTAGCTGAACAAGTGTTATGAGGGGAGTATATTGTAGGGGGGATTTAACGTTATGATATCGGAGGTTATGAATTTGAAAAGGAAGATAAAGATAATAATCATAGCAGTTTTAGCAGTGGCATTGATGGGAATTGCCATAGCCCTGCAATTTGGCAGTGGAACTAAGATAAAAGAAGGTAAGTATAATATAGTAGATTGTGATGAGTATCCTGATGCTTATGTTGAAGTGGATGCTGAAGGAGTGCAGTTTCATAATATTGACTTAAATGATATATATCAGAAGTCCCAGATGGAATTATATAATCGTATGAAAGAAAATGGTTCTGTTGATTATGAAGAAGATTATGTTAATGAGATATCTGATTTGAACAAACATTTTGTTGATTCAAAATGGGAAATTGATTATGAAAAAACAATTATTGATAAGACAGGTACGTTTTCTCATGTATATTTTTGTTATATTGATAATTCAGCATTTGGATTTGTATTTGAGTATGATTCATTTCATCACACATTTCAAATAAACAGTCCGGCTAGAAATCTGAAGTTTAAAAAATAATATAGCGATGCAAAATAGGAGAGTTTTATGCTTAAGATTGAGGATGTTGGTAAATGTTTTACCGACGGAGAAAAGGAAAAATGGGTTGTTAACCATGTTAATTTCAATGTTTCAAAGGGACAGTTTATCAGTATTGTCGGACGTTCCGGAAGCGGAAAGTCAACGCTGTTAAAGATGATAGGCGGTCTTTTAAAACCCTCGGCAGGCAGAATTGAATATGAAGGAATGGATATTTATTCATTAGGTGATAAGGAACTTGCTGATTACAGATGCAATAAAATCGGATTTGTGTTTCAGGATTTTTTTCTTGAAGACAATTATTCCGTGTATCAGAATGTTGAGGTTGTTTTAATGATAGCAGGCGTTCCTTTGGCTGACAGACGCAAGATGGTGGAAGACGCTCTTGCATGTGTGGACATGCTTGATAAGAAGGATGATATGGCAGGTATACTTTCCGGTGGAGAGAAACAGCGTGTCAGTATTGCCCGTGCTATTGTGAATAACCCTTGTGTTATATGTGCGGACGAGCCTTGTGGAAATCTTGATTATGAGAATGGCGAGATAGTTATGAATCTCCTAAGAAAACAGGCGCAGATGGGTAAGATGGTTATTCTCATTACCCACAATAATGATGATGCTAATAGAACAGATGGAAAGATTAGATTACAGGATGGGGAAATTGTGAAAAATGAATTGGAATGACAGATTTAATCTTATGAAAAATGAGTTCAGATACGAGAAGAAAGAATGGATTGTCGTGTCTGTTCTTCATTTTTTTATTTATTCGGTAATATTATCTCTGGCGATAATTTCGTTTGGTATGGATGATATTTTCGGAGAATATCTTCTGCCGGTAAGCGACGGTAAATATGTTTTTGAAGTAAGAGGATATGAAGATGATAAAGCCTCGCTTGAGAGAATGGGATTTACGGATATTGAGTTTGATAAATATCACGGCGATGGCAGCGCATCAATAAAAACGTTAGATGGAATATGGATAAAAAAATTAATTGCAGTATGTGAGGGCAAAGATATCTGGAATGCGGAATTTGATGATTATCTGGGAGTTATGCTTTTTTGCCAGATGTCGTTGATTGTCTTGTGTTTTGTACTTTTCATATTTGCTAATAATATTTTTATTAATTCTATCATTTTTAAGTTAATGAGAAGAAAGAATTACATAAATATGCTGTCTTTTTTAGGGTGCAGCAAAAATGTTCAGCAAAGTATATTTTTCATGTTTTTTAAGATACGTAATACAGTGGCATATACTTTGGCTGTCCCGGTGGCATATATTAGTGTGAAATTTATTAATCGGTATATTCATAAAAGCATGAAAGTAAATGTATCATTTAACAGCCTGCATGTAACACATGTGGTTGCATTTTTTATATTTATATCTGCTGTTGAAATGATAGTGTTTAAGAAGCATTGGAGGCAGACAAATGAGGAATAAAGATTTAATCACTATAGCCTGCCGTAATCTTAAAGCCGGACGGCAAATGACAGGAAAAATAATATTTGGCATTATGTTTGTTCTGGTAATGTTTCTTACCGGAATAGGCGTGATCTGTTTATTTAATGTATATAAAAAAGACTTCAATACAAACAGATTAAAAGAATGTTATTATTCTTTTGAACTTGATAATCATCAATGCAATGATGAAAATTTAGAGATAATAAGCAGTGATGTAAAAGAGAAAAAAGAGTCTTTAAATGCAGCCAGTTCGTCTGTGTTTTATGACTTTGGTATTGGTGCAGAACCAACGAGTTTAGAAGCCGGACAGCTAAAGTTTCTTATTGATGATACGTCGTATGAGACGGTAAATTATACGCGAACTCCATATAAATCATATCAGAATATTCTCAATAAAATATCACTGATAGATATATGCATGTATGATAAGAACAATAACATGTTCTTTGAAAATGATGGAACTATGGATGTAACATGTAAAGTTGATGGTAGTCTTCCATATAACGCCGGGGAGATAATGATTGACAGTTATCTTGCCGGCGTGCTTGGATTGAATTATGAGAATGAAGATTATAAAGGGGCAAATATCAGCATAGAGTACAGTGATGATGAAGGAAGTCATATGCTGTTTGAAAATTACAGATTGACCGGAATAATGGACAGTGACTTTTTTCTTAAAAGAGAATCTTCATTCGCTATGGACTTTCATTCAGAGCATATGTACGTTAATCCAAAACATGAAGATACAAAGCAGCTCGCTATATTTGGAACACTAAGATTGTATTATGAAAATTATCAGGATTACGCTGATAATTATGATTACATTGATGGAATAATGAGCGTTGACACATCGGTCATACAGGATAGTGTTCTTAATGATTCAAAAGAAAGACCGAAGCTTACAACAAAGGGAATTCAGTTTTGTATGCTTAACTGGATGATGAAAAATATAGGGAAACTTTTGATTGTAATAATTCTAATCCTGACTGTACTAAGTGCGATTACAGTCTATTATATGTACGAGTTTTACTCAAACAGAAGAGCGAATTATATTGTAATGCTTAGAAGTATTGGAATGCAGAAGAGTGACATGAGAAAACTTGTGATTATAGAAATTATGATAATGTTTTTGGCAGCGCTTTTGATGGCCATATACTTTACTGTGATTATATTATTGTTCATAAGATATATTACTATGACGGTTTTAGGGTGAAACGGGGGGAAACCGTCCCCCGTTTCATGTCAAAGAATTTTATTTTTCTTCGCTACAGATTTTTGTAGCCCATTCTATTGCATCATCGATGTGTGGACGGAAGTTTTCTTTTCCCACTTTCTCGATGAACTTACCTTTTTCCATTGTACGCCATGGCTGTTCATTTACATGTGAGAAGATAAGAGTTATTCCATTCTTTTCGCATCTTTCATGGAACTGCTCAAGTGAGTGCATTGCTGTTGCATCAAGTGCAGGCACGCCTCTCATTCTTAAGATGATTGCTTTTGTGAAATCTTTAAAATCAATTGTAGCAATCTGGTTAGCATCACCAAAGAACATTGGTCCCCAAATCTCAAATACACGAACTTCCTTTGGAATCACTTTAAGGTCAGGACCATCAGGATCTTCATCAGGATCATAGTACTGCCAGCCGTTAATTCTTGATTCCTCGCTCATTCTCTTGAAGAAGAGTATAACTGCAAGTGCCATACCGATTTCGATTGCAACTACAAGGTCAAATGCTACAGTAAGTACAAATGTTATAACAAGAACAATTATGTCGCTCTTAGGAGCTGTCTTGCAAAGGTGTACGAAAGTTCTCCACTGACACATGTTATATGCAACAAGGAAAAGTATTGCGGCAATAACCGGCATTGGTATCAATGATGCATATGGCATAAGAATTACAAGAACAAGTACAAGTATGATAGAGTGAACCATACCTGAAACAGGGGTACGTCCCCCGTTCTTAATGTTTGCAGCAGTACGTGCGATAGCACCTGTTGCAGGGATTCCGCCAAATAATGCTGATCCGATATTACCGATACCCTGAGCCACAAGCTCCATGTTAGAACGGTGATGAGAGTTAATCATACTGTCAGCAACCACGCATGACAAAAGTGATTCGATGGCTGCAAGAATTGCTATTGTAAATCCATCCGGAAGCATTGCCTTAATTGTGGAAATGCTAAAATCAGGACTGTGGAAGGTTGGAAGCTTGTTGCTGATTGTATATAAATCACCGATTGTATTTACGTTAAGCTTACCAAACTTTACAATAAGAATTCCAACGATTACTGCAATAAGTGAGCCCGGAATCTTCTTATTTATGAAAGGCCATACAATAAGAATTACAAGACTGATAAGTCCAACAATAAGTGCAGAAACATTTATTGTGGAAATGTTTTTAATAAAAGCTTCTAATTTTTCGGATGTCTCAATTGTAACCGTACCCTTTGGGTAAGTAAGTCCGAAGAAATCTTTAAACTGTCCTATTAATATAGTGACAGCAATTCCGGCAGTGAATCCGGTTGTAATAGTATATGGTATAAAGCGAATAAGTGCTCCGAGTCTGAACACACCCATAAGAATAAGCAGGGTACCTGCAATAAGTGTTGCAATCATCAGACCGGACATGCCGTTTTTGGCAACGATACCGGCAACGATGGTAGCAAATGCTGCCGTTGGTCCGGCAATCTGTACACGGCTACCGCCGAAAAATGCAATTAAAAAACCGGCAACAATAGCTGTATAGATTCCTTCCTCCGGTCTAACACCTGACGCTAAAGCAAGTGCTATCGAAAGTGGAAGAGCAATAATGGCAACTATTATTCCCGATATTACATCTTGTGAAAATTGTTTCGCATTATAATGCTTCATATTGCTAAAAAGCATAGGTTTGAGTTTCTCATTACTCATGATTGGTTTGCACTCTCCATTCTTAATAAGTAGATTTATAAATGAAAATATTGATACGATTGCCTATTATAGCACCTTGCAGGATGTGAGTCAATGGTAAAACAGGGCGGGGCTGAGTGAACCGTCCCCTCGTTTCATGAAGCAAAATACACAAAGCCTCACTTTTGATATATTGAAATGACAATTAAAAAATATATCAAAAGTGAGGCTTATAACAGTGGTAAAATATGAAATAATTAAATCGTGTGACGATATTGATTTATATTGTGCAACTTATATATTAGGGTTAAGACCATAGATGGTGTTATATTTTTCTTGTTGTAGATAGCTTCGCATAAATTCACTTTTACGATAAACTGAAAATAATGGTGTGTTATTTTTGTATTCGAAAAAATAGTATTCATTAAGTTCAGGAATAGTATAATTGAATGTTTCAGCAAATACATGAAGATGAGTGTTATATATTCCTGCTCCAATTCGTGTATGATAGTTTTTTGTGTCGTTTAGTGTGGAATACAACTTTTTTAATTTATGATTTGCCATGCTTTCCAATTCAAGAAAATAATCTTTAAAATCATTGGTAGCGTTGATGTCTTTATATAACTCATTATTCATGTTTTTCTGGTTGTATGTTTCTAAATAATAATTGTGATGAGTGTCGGCGGTTAAATAATATTCTGTATTACTTGTAATATCTTGAAGCCACATTTCGGCAAAACATCTATAACGAGACATGTGGAGACGGTCATACTCATGAGCAACCGAAATATTAAACCTGATGGATATATAAAACTTGAAGTTAATACTGAGGAACTGGAT
>CACXFB010000060.1 GCA_902766825.1 uncultured Lachnospiraceae bacterium | reverse complement strand
CGATTATGAATATAGATTTGGTATTATTCATGAGGATAAGGAATATGAGATTTCTAATGGATATACAGACAGCTGTGAAGTAGTAAAAAGCCTTGGAATCGTAGGTTCTGAAGATGGAACTACTATATCAACTAAGCTTGTTGGTGGAAATACAATTTTTGTAGATGCGCGCGATAAGGAAACTAATGAAGTAGTAAGAAAAACATCGAAATTTAAAGTGTTGAGCATGAGTACTTCATACTTTGAGTTTAATGAAAGAGATTGTTTTAATAGCGTTGGAAATATTTGAGAGCAATACTCTTGAAGGTGTAACGGCAACTATATATTATTCTGCTAATGCTGACGGAAGTGGAGCAAAAGTATGGGATGCAACTGAATATGATCAGATTAACCCACAGGTTACAGGTAAGGACGGATATTACAACTGGGATGTTCCAACAGGATACTGGCAGGTAGTATTTGAGAAGGAAGGATACAAGACAGCAAGGACAGATTGGCTTCCGGTTCCACCTCCACAGCTTGGACTTAAGACAGCAATGGTTGCAGACAGTGCACCGGAGGTTACAGGAATTAATGCGTATGGTGACTATGTAGAGATTACATTTGATCAGTACATGGATACTTCGGTTACCCCGAAAGCTACAGGATACACTATAGAATGGGGAGAGAGTACTCAAGGCTTTGCCAAGTCACTTAAGTTAAAGTATTCAGACGGTGATAAGAAGACAGGAAGCAAGGTTGCGGTTAATCTTACCGGAGCTAAGAATTATGCAGGAGTTGCAATTGCAGATTATGAAGCAAAAGATGTTGTTGTTAAGGTCAGACCTGCAGTGATTGAGACTAATTATGATGAGACAATTACATTCCCTCTTGTTGATAAGCACACACCTCTTATAGTAGCTGTTAAAGACAGTCAGGGCAATTACATGGAAGATGTAGCGGTTAATGCTGTAATTGGTAATGAGCTTATTGCAACAGTCGGTGAAGCAGAAGTTAAAGAAATGAACGGAATTAAGTTTATTAAGATTCCGGTAACAGCCCTTATGGCAGGAATGACAACCATTACATTTACAGTAGAAGGAACGGCTGTAAGCAGAACTTATAACCTCTACATTACAGACAGTAACGATGTTCCTATAAGACCGACAGCAACGATAGGAAAGACAGTATTTGATGGTTCTTCACCTAAGGAAAATACTATAACCGTTAACAGTGGAGAAAAACTTGTTCTTGACTGTGCAACAGATGGAGCTGTTATCTACTATACAACAGACAATACATGTCCGTGCCAGGATATCGGCAGCAGAAAACTCTATACAGGACCTATAACACTTACCGAGAATACGTACTTTAGAATAGCTGCTTACAAGGATGGAATGGAGTACAGTGACAGGCTTAACATAACGGTAACTGTTCATAATCATTCTTATACACCAAAGTATACCTGGTCGGCAGACGGAAAGACATGTAACGTGACACTTACATGTGCATGCGGTGAAAATGTAACTAAGAAAGCAACAGTAACAAGTAAGGTTAAGACGGCAGCAAACTATACAGCAAAGGGTGTTACCCAGTATACAGCTAAGTTAATATTTGAAGGAAAAACATATACTTCAACTAAAGATGTAACGAATATTGCTAAGAAGACACTTTCAAAGACAACAATTACATCAATAGCCAACAGTGCGAACGGAATAACAATTAAGTACAAGAAAGTAACCGGAGCTACAGGATATTATATTTACAGAAAAGCAGGTTCGGGTGCATGGAGCAAAGTTAAGACTACAACCGCTTTAAGTTTCAACGACACAAAGGCAACAACAGCCAAGACTATTTATCAGTACAAGGTAATTGCATATGTAAAAGACAGTAAGGGTACAGCCAATTCTGCAGCAAGTGCTGTAATGTCAATGGCAAGAGTTGCAAGACCGACAGTAAAATCGGCAGAAAATGCTGCAAAGGGTATAACAGTTAAGTGGAACAAGGTAAACGGAGCGACTGGTTATTATCTGTACAGAAGCGTTAACAACAGTGCATTTAAAAAGTATAAGACCATTAAAGGCGAGAGCAAGATAAGCTACATAGATACAGGTGCTAACACTGACGGAGCAAAATATTCATACAAAGTAGTAGCTTACAGAACTGTATCAGGCAAGACATATACGTCTGCAACATCATCAGCAAAGGTTGTATACAGAGTTAAAAACGTAACAATTACAAAGGCTGTTAACGTAGCTAAGAATGCAATAACGGTTAACTGGAGTAAGAATATAAAAGCTACAGGTTATATAATCCAGTACATAACAGGAAAGACTAAAAAGACTGTGAAAGTTACAAAACCATCGATAGTCACAAAGAAGCTGACAGGACTTAAGAAGGGAGCTACCTACAAAGTTAGTGTAAGAGCTTATAAGACAGTTGGAAAAGTTAATTACTGGTCAACATTCAGTCCGGTTAAGAATGTAATAATATCAAAGTAATAAAATCTGAATAATAAGAAAAACACAGGATAATCATCTGGATTGTCCTGTGTTTTATTTTGCAGTTACAGATTTTTTAATATGTTTTCTGCCTGTTTAGCCTGTTCTTTTGTACAGGTTACATCACTGTAGCGCGCCTGTTCGTACAGAGTTTTAAGTTCATTAAGATTATCTTTAACTGTTGTAATTTCACACAGCTGAGAAGGCGTGTATGAAGGAGATATTTTCTTGTTAATGTCACAGTTAACATAGATAGCTTTTTTAAACGCAAGTCGTATCCGCTTGCGCGGGTCTCTTACAAAAATGGATGAGAATAATCCGTCTGACAAATTCTTTTCTTCTGGTAATTTAGCGACCTTTTTGGGATTGTCCGCACTAAAAGGTGATATGAATGATTTTTCTTCCTCTGCATCATTTCTATCAAGAGATTTTATCCAAATTATAAAAGCAGCCATGATTCCAATGATAAGTAAGATGATTAAAGGAATTATAAGGTATTTAAGAAATCTGTCAAAGTCAAATAAACTCGGGGCTTTTACCGGTGTGGTTGCATGCTGTGCCTGTGAAGGTTCCGTCGTTATCTGAGGAAGCGGCTCTCTTTCTATAATCTCGGGATCTTTGCCACCCTCAACATGACTTAAAAGCCATCGCGCCAAAAGAAATAGTATTCGCTTAATAACAGTGCCTATGTTTGTTGAGGGGATGAACGAGCAGGCACACATTATAAGTGTACACACAGTCAAAAAAACAGTTACAAGTTTTTTGGAGATATTAATCTGTGTCGAATAGTTAAGTATTCCGGCGGTGCTGTTCCCTTCATAAAAAGTATACAGATTAACCATATATCTGTTGATGAATAACAATGCAATGCAGGTAATCAGCAGATAGGTGAATACGTTATAGCAGTAACCGGGATAATCGGTGTTGCATATAGCGTATGCGAGAATTATTACAACTATTCCCGCAACGGATGCAGCGGTAGGTTTTACTGTTGGTTCATCACCTTTAGAATGCAGATGCACAAAAAACATAGCTGCAATCATTACACTGAAAATTATCATTTCAGGACCTTTTAAAATTCCTGTAGTTAAGAATGCTATCCATGCACCAATCACTACAACGTGCGTAAAGAAGAATGCAAAACCGTTATCTATGCACTTGAGTGAATACTGAATAATCATGACGAGAATGGCAAAAAGAGTATCTGTAAGCAGGTTATCACAGTCGACAAAATGCGATGTGAGAGCAATCATCATGCAATATACTGCTATGAGAAATATAGTAAATCCCGAAATATCTGTCATAAAACGCAGTTTTTTCTTATTCATATAACCAACCTTTCAAGTAATTAGGATAGTGTCCATATTGTTGTAATTGCTTTAAGATTATCAGGTATTTTGTCCAGCGTGCTTTTACGTGATGGAACTATAAGACGAACACTTTCGATATTTTTTGAAATTGCCATGGAAAGTGCATTGTTTGTAGTCTGTGAAATAACAAAAATCCAGGTATTTAAACTGCTTGTGATAATCTCATGGGAGAGCATGGATGAAAAATCATCGGGAGCATTTTTGTAAACACCGATTTTGGATAAGGACATAAGAATGTTCTTAATGTGTTCCTGACCACAACCATGACCTATTTTAATGGAATTACCAGTATAGTTATCTTTTGCGTTGGTTATAAATGAAACAGGTATTCCAAGTGAACAGAGTCTGTCAGTAAGTGTAGCTGCAAGACTTATGGAAGTTTCGTCAAGTTCATCATCTCTAAGCCCTGATATGCGGTCGAGATTAAGCATTATCGTAACCTGCAGTGAAGATGTGTTATCGTACTGGTTTACCATAAGATTCATGCTTTTTGCCGATGCGCCCCAGTTAATCTGTCTCATGGAATCATAAGACTGGTAATCACGTATTCCTTTAAAGGTAAAAGGATCTTCGTTGATATAGCGTTTTGTGATAACATCTCCCATAAGTGAGTTAAAACGCATATCAAAATCCCTTGCGTTAATCAGCTTTGGAAATATATAAAGTTCAGAAAAACAGTCGGATTTCGTAATCATTTTATTGCCGAGAAATAAATCAAAACCGACAAGAGTGTAGCTGTTAATACTGCAATATCCGCGATGAACGCAGCGGATAGGCAGATGCCTTTTTTTTGCCTGATAAGAAAGAATTGATACATAGTCATTCTTATATATATAGTCGCTCATACTGTCGTTAAAAATGAACTCGGAATCATTGTCTTCCTCATCGGATGCAACAAAACGCACATAAGGATCTGTCTGATATTTAATCATAAGTACCGGAAGAATCAGGAGCTTTCTGTTGGTTACGGATTCACACACCAAAGCTTCGTCACCTTCAAATACATAGTTTTGTTCAAAGAAAATATCAACGTCAAGAGACTTGTTCCACCGGGAGCGGTACAGGTATTGCATGCCTCTTAGGGCGATTATAAAAAATGCGATAATTACAAGTATTTTCATATTTATTTTACCTCTGAAAAGTTTTCCGTAGGGACAGGTACACTTTTTAGAATATCTGCAATAACTTTTTTGGAAGAAGACGAAGCACCGTATGATGATGACATTACAAGTCTGTGTGCAAGTACTACTCCTGCAAGTTCTTTTACATCTTCAGGTGTGACATAATTTCTTCCGTTAACTGATGCAAAAGAGCGAAGAGCCCTAACAAATGCCAGGGTGCCTCTTGGGCTGACTCCGTGTATTACTGCCTGGTTATTTCTTGTGGCATTGATAATGTCGACAATGTATTTTTTTAATGAAGGGTGGATAAATGCGTCCGATATCAGCTGCTGCATTTCACAAAGCTCGTCGGATGTACATACACCGGTAAGGTTTACAAGAGGATTTTCACCGTTAAATCTGTCGATAATTGAAATTTCATCCTCGGCATCAGGAAATCCCATCTCAAGTTTCATCATAAATCTGTCAAGCTGTGCCTGCGGCAGTGGAAATGTACCTGCGGTCTCGACAGGATTCTGGGTGGCGATAACAAAGAAAGGAGATTCAAGCTTTGTTGTTACTCCGTCAACACTGACCTGTTTTTCTTCCATACATTCAAGAAGACTTGACTGTGTTCTTGGCGTGGCACGGTTGATTTCATCAGCAAGAAGAATGTTGGTAAACACCGGACCTTTTTTGAATATAAATTCACCTTGCTTCTGATTAAAATAATTGATTCCGGTTACATCTGACGGAAGAAGGTCAGGAGTAAACTGTATTCTGGAAAAAGTGGAATCCATGGACTTTGCCAAAGATTTTGCCAGGACGGTTTTGCCTGTTCCGGGTACATCTTCAAGAAGAACATTTCCCCCGGCTATAAGCGCGGTAATTACTAATTTGGTTACATCGGCGTGACCGATAATAACTTTATTGACATTAGCTAAAATGTTGTCGGCTTTGATTTTGATATCGCTGTATTGCATAGTGTATTCCCTCCATAGTTTTTGCGCGAAAAATATACATTAATTATATAGGAAAAAAGATAGCAGTTCAATTAAGATAAAAAGATGTCGGTTGAAAAAAAACGGTGTCTGGGCTATACTGTTTTATCATATGAATATGGAGACAACGATGTTTAAGATATTAAAAAAAGAAGGGGAAGCAAAGAGAGGGGAATTTACAACAGTTCACGGAACAATTCAGACACCGGTGTTTATGAATGTGGGAACGGTGGCAGCCATTAAGGGTGCGGTGTCATCATTGGATTTAAAAGATATCAATACACAGGTCGAGTTGTGCAACACTTATCATCTGCATTTAAGACCTACGGATGCGGTTGTTAAGAAGATGGGCGGACTTCACAAGTTTATGAATTGGGACAGACCGATTCTTACGGATTCCGGCGGTTTTCAGGTATTTTCTCTTGCCAAGCTTCGTAAGATAAAAGAAGAAGGCGTGTATTTTAATTCCCATATAGACGGAAGAAAGATATTCATGGGACCGGAGCAGAGTATGCAGATCCAGTCAAATCTTGCATCTACGATTGCAATGGCATTTGACGAGTGTCCGCCGCATCCTGCAACAAGGGAGTATATGCAGGATTCTGTAGACAGAACAACCAGATGGCTTATAAGATGCAAAGACGAGATGAACAGACTTAACAGCCTTGATGATACAATTAACAAACATCAGATGTTATTTGGAATCAATCAGGGAGGAACATTTGCGGACATAAGACAGGAACATGCAAAAGTGATATCAGATCTTGATCTTGACGGATACGCAATAGGCGGTCTTGCTGTCGGTGAATCGCATGAGCAGATGTATGAGACTATTGAGAATACGGTTCCGTTTCTTCCTAAGGATAAGCCTGTATATCTGATGGGAGTTGGAACTCCTGCCAATATTCTTGAAGCGGTTGATCGAGGAGTTGACTTTTTTGACTGCGTGTACCCTTCACGTAACGGAAGACATGGACAGGCTTACACTAATCATGGCAAGATCAATATCAAGAATGCCTGCTATGAACTTGACGACAGACCACTTGATGAAGGATGTCAGTGTCCTGCGTGCAAAAATTTTTCAAGGGCATATATAAGACATCTTGTTAAAGCAAACGAGATGCTTGGAATGAGACTTATAGTATTGCACAATCTGTATTTTTATAATACCATGATGGAAGAGATACGTAATTCTCTTGACAAAGGAGAATTTAAAATGTATAAAAAAGAGAAATTATCAAAAATCAATGGAGGACAGTTATGATTTTAGCAAGTAGTATAGCAAACAGCAATTTGGGAGGCCTTATAATGGTGCTTGCATATGCAGCTGTAATAGGATTTTTTTATCTTGTGCTTATCAGACCACAGAGCAAAAGAGAGAAGCAGCACAGAGAACTTATGGATACAGTTGAGACAGGTGACTGCATTCTTACTTCAAGCGGTTTTTACGGGGTTGTAATTGATGTTGATGAAGATGTTGTTATTGTGGAATTCGGTAAGAATAAGAACTGCAGAATTCCTATGAAAAAAGATGCAATAGTCGAAATTGAGAAACCTGATAAGGAACAGTAGTAAAATCATTTTGATTTGGATTGGAGAGAGAAGATGAAGATATTAGTAACCGGAGGAGCCGGATATATTGGAAGTCATACTTGTGTTCAGCTCATTAATGCAGGTATGGATGTTGTTATAGTTGATAATCTTTACAATTCATGTGAGGAAGCTGTATCAAGAATTGAGAAAATTACAGGTAAAAGCGTCAAATTTTATAATAATGATATTCTTGACAAAGATGCGCTTAATGAAATATTTGATAAAGAAAACATTGATGCTGTGATTCATTTTGCAGGATATAAAGCTGTTGGCGAATCAGTAGCTAAGCCTTTAGAGTATTATCATAACAATGTAGAGGGAACATTGGTACTGTGTGACGTTATGAGAAAACACGGTGTTAAGAATATTGTATTTAGTTCTTCTGCCACAGTTTACGGTAAGCCAAAGACTGTACCTATTAAAGAAGATTTTCCGTTGTCGGTTACTAATCCATATGGAAGAACGAAGCTCATGATTGAAGATATTCTTAGAGATTTATATGTATCAGATGATGAATGGAATATTATACTTTTAAGATACTTTAATCCAATCGGGGCACATGAAAGTGGACTTATTGGTGAGAATCCAAAGGGAATTCCTAATAATCTTATGCCATATATCACTCAGGTTGCAGTAGGCAAGCTCAAGTGCCTCGGAGTATTCGGTAACGATTATGACACTCATGACGGAACAGGAGTAAGAGATTATATTCACGTAGTGGATCTTGCTGACGGACATGTTAAGGCGATTGAAAAGATTGAGGATGTGATTGAAAAACGTAATACCCAGTCAATAAAGCCTGGAGTTCTGGTATATAACTTAGGAACAGGAACAGGATACAGTGTTCTTGATATGGTAAAGAGTTTTGAGAAAGCATCAGGCATAACAATCAATTACGAGATTAAGCCTAGAAGAGCGGGCGATATCGATACCTGCTATGCAGACCCGACAAAGGCAAAAGAAGAACTTGGATGGAGTGCTGTCAGAGGAATTGACGAGATGTGTCGTGATTCATGGAACTGGCAGAAAAATAATCCGGAAGGATATATTAATTAGTAATAACTTATCATATAAAAAGAAGATTGGAATATATTTAAGTAATCATATGTCAGGCTGAAACCGGAGGGTATGTGTATGGCGACATTTTTTAAGATTCCAATCAGGTTAATAAAAACAACACTGGCAGCATATATTGTTACGGCAATAATGTTGCTTTTGTTGTCTTATTTAATGTACAAATATGAAATATCAGGTACTGCATTAAACGTGGGATTAGTTCTTACATATATAATACCGAATTTCATGGCGGGATTGATTACAGGGAAAATGATGAAGGAAAAGAGACTGTTATGGGGAGTTGTAAGTGGGATAATGTATATGATAGTCTATGTTCTTGTGAGTTTGATTATTGGGGACAGCGTTACGATTGGAAAGATTTTGTTACCACTGATTATATCTGTAACGGGAGCTGCGCTGGGCGGGATTGTCAGTTGATGCGTTGAAAATCACATGTTTTTGGACAATATATAAGTAATATGGTGCTCAAATTTGTGCAGTATGTATATTATTTTTAAGTAAAAACCACTTGAAAATGAAAAAAACGTATATTATAATGGTCTAAGAATTGATGTTTTGTCAGTTCAAAATCAAAAAAATTCTTATTATGAAAGGGATGTAGGTATGAAAAAAGTATTATCATTTGGAACATGCTTAGCATTAGGACTCTCAGTAGTAGGTGCTTCATCTGCATTAGCTGAAGAGGCAACATTCTACTTCGATAACTCAACAACTAACTGGGATTCAGTTTGTGTTTGGGCTTGGTCTGAGCAAGACGGACTTTGGGCAAGCGGAATCGGATTTGACGCTTGGCCAGGTATTGAACTTGAGAAAGACGCAGCTACAGGATACTATGTATATGTATGCGAGGATTATGTAGAAGACGGAAGAATCATGTTCAACAACCATGACAACGGAGAGCAGACATGTGATGCTGTAGCACAGTCAGCAGCAGCTGGTAAGGTTTGTGTACCAACAGTTAAGAACACAGCTGATGATGAAGCAGCAGATCCATTAAGAAAAGCTGATCAGTGGTATGGTGAGTGGCAGGATGTTGCAGCAGCAGAAGCTCCAGCAGAAGCTCCAGCAGCAGAAGAGCCAGCAGCAGAAGCTCCAGCAGCAGAAGAGCCAGCAGCAGAAGCTCCAGCAGCAGAAGCTCCAGCAGCAGAAGCTCCAGCAGCAGATGCAGGTAAGACAGCTGATGCAACTCCTATCGCAGCAGTTGCTATGTTAGGACTTGTTTCTATGGCAGTTGTAGTTGCAACAAGAAAGAAGATTGCTTAATTACATATTAAGGATTTATTTCAAATTGTGATTATTTAGAGAGGTCGGATTTTCCGGTCTCTCTTTTTTTTGGTAATAATACTTTAAAATACATCGAAATTATGCTATTATATCATAGATTGTTTGTAATTTAAGAATCGGAAGGAGATTGGATCAATGAAAAACGGAAAAAGATCCATTGCTACATTGCTGATAACAGTGGTTGCAATTGCGGCAATGGCATTTTTACTCGTAGTAGGTGTCGGTAAATGGCACAGGGGGCAGTTTAAGAATATTATTCTTGGACTTGACTTACAAGGAGGCGTCAGCATCACTTATGAAGCACAGGGAAAGGTGACTTCAGAGGAGATGGAAGACGTACTTGAAAAGATGAAGAACCGTGCTGAGAATTTCAGTACAGAATCGGATGTTTATCTTGAAGGTGATAAGAGAGTTGTTGTAGATATACCGGGTGTTGATGATGCACAGGCAGTTTTACAGTCTCTTGGTGCTGAAGGTAAGGTTCAGTTTGTTGACTCAGAAGGCAATGTGCTTCTTGAAGGTGCTGATGTAGCTGATGCAAGAGCAGTATCAGAAATCAGAGACAAAGAATCTAAAGCACAGAATGTAATTAAACTTGAATTTACTTCAGAGGGTAGATCAAAGTTTGCATCTGCAACAGCCAATAATGTTGGTAAGGCTATTTCGATTGTATATGATGGAGAGGTTTTATCTTCACCAACAGTTAACGAAGCAATTTCAAGCGGTAATGCAGAGATAACAGGAAAGTTTTCTTATGAAGAAGCAGACAGAATTGCTACATTTATAAGAATCGGTGCACTTCCTGTAGAACTTAAAGAGATTCGTTCTAACGTAGTTGGAGCAAAGCTTGGTGATGAGGCAATCAAGACAAGTTTGCTTGCCGGTGTTATCGGACTTGCTATTATTCTTTTATTTATGATTGTTATGTATAGAATTCCTGGACTTGCAGCAGATATTGCTCTTGGAATCTATGTAATGATTGTACTTTTAGTACTTAATGGACTTAATATTACGCTTACATTACCTGGTGTTGCCGGTATTGTGTTATCAATTGGTATGGCCGTAGATGCCAACGTAATTATATTTACGCGTATACGAGAAGAGATTGCAGCCGGACGAGATGTTTACAATGCGATTAAGAACGGATTCTCAAAGGCTTCAACAGCTATTATTGACGGTAACGTAACAACACTTATTGCAGCTGCCGTTCTTATGTTTAAGGGTTCAGGTACTGTTAAAGGATTTGCTTATACTCTTGCTATAGGTATTATTGTATCTATGTTTACAGCACTTTTTGTAACAAGAAGTATTTTGTACATGTTATATGACTTTGGTGCTAACAAGGAGATACTTTACGGTAAGCAGAAGGCTGTAAAGACTATTAATTTTGTAAAGAACAGATTTAAATTCTTTATTATATCAGGTGTCGTTATTGTTGCAGGTTTTGTTATGATGGGCGTTAACAAGAGCTCTATCGACGGAGTATTTGCATACGGACTTGATTTTAAGGGTGGTACATCACTTGCAGTTGAATTTGCAGATGATGCAACACTTCCTTCAAAAGACGAAGTAAAGGCAGTATTTAATGATAATCTTAAAGTGGATGCAGATGTTACTAAAGTTAACAATGCTAACGAATATGTAGTTAAATCAGCTGAACTTTCAGAAGAACAAAGAGACGAAGCTACAAATAGTCTTAAAGATGAACTTGGTGCATCTGATGTAACTTATGAATCAATAAGTGCATCTGTAAGTAACGAGATGAGAAAAGATGCAATTATAGCAGTTTTAATTGCAACAGTATTTATGCTCATTTATATCTGGATAAGATTTAAGCACCTATCAACAGGTCTTAGTGCTGTTATAGCTTTGGTACATGATGTATTGGTTGTACTTGCTGTATATGCATTCACAAGAATTGAAGTAGGTAATACATTTATTGCATGTATACTTACAATCGTTGGTTACTCAATCAATGATACAATCGTTGTATTTGACAGAATAAGAGAAAATCAGAACAAGATGCTTAGCAAAGATACAATGGAGGATGTGATTAACAAGAGTATTTCTCAGACAATCACAAGAAGTTTGTATACATCAATAACAACATTTATTATGGTACTTGTAATGTATATAATAGGTGTTGAATCAATCAAAGATTTCACATTACCACTTATGGCAGGTCTTATCTGCGGAACATATTCTTCAATCTGTATTGCAGGTATGGCATGGTACCAGATTGGCGGAAAGAAGTTCAGAGGTTCAGCTAGAAAATCAACTTACAACAAGCCTGAAAAGAATCAGGATGGTGCCGTAGTTTAAGAATATCGATATCTTTATTCAGAAAAGAGGTATATTTATGAAAATGGTTTTATCTATTCTGGTGGAGAATACATCAGGAGTATTAAGCAGGGTGTCAGGATTGTTTAGCAGAAGAGCATTTAATATTGACAGTCTGTCAGTTGGTACAACTCAGAACGGAGGCGTATCAAGAATGACAATAGCTGCAAGTGGAGATGAGCAGACATTGGAACAGATTAAGAATCAGCTTAACAAGCTTGTTGAAGTAAAAGAGCTTGTTGAACTTAAGGCTGACAGCTCTGTTTGCAGAGAACTTATACTGATTAAACTTGCAGTCGATGCTGCAAAGAGACAGTCTGTAGTTGCTATAGCAGATATCTTCAGAGCGAAGATTGTTGATGTTGGTGTTGACACTATGATGATTGAACTTACGGGAAACCAGTCTAAGATAGATGCATTTCTTGAACTGTTAGAAGGTAATGAAATTCTTGAACTTGTAAGAACTGGAATTACAGGTCTTGCAAGGGGAACAGATATAGCTGATTTTTCGGAATAATATTAAACTTGAATAATTTATTTATTAGGTATATTATTTAGTAAGTGATTTAAATTTATATTTTCAGGAGGAAATAAAAATGTCAGAAGCAAAGATTTATTATCAGAATGACTGTGATTTATCATATCTTGACGGAAAGACAATCGCAGTAATAGGTTATGGTAGCCAGGGACATGCACATGCCCTTAACGCTAAGGAGTCAGGATGTAACGTTATCATCGGACTTTATGAAGGAAGCAAGTCATGGGACAAGGCTGTTAAGCAGGGATTTGAAGTTTACACTGCAGCTGAGGCAGCTAAGAAGGCTGATATCATCATGATCCTTATCAATGATGAGAAGCAGGCAGATTTATATAAGAATGACATTGAGCCAAACCTTGAACCAGGTAACATGTTAATGTTCGCTCATGGTTTCAATATCCACTTTGGATGTATCGTACCTCCAAAGGACGTAGACGTAACAATGATCGCTCCTAAGGGACCTGGACATACAGTACGTTCTGAGTATCAGGCAGGTAAGGGTGTTCCTTGTCTTATCGCTGTTGAGCAGAACGCAACAGGTAAGGCTACAGAGATTGCACTTGCATATGCTTTAGCAATCGGTGGAGCAAGAGCCGGTGTTCTTGAGACAACATTCAGAACAGAGACAGAGACAGACCTCTTTGGTGAGCAGGCAGT
>CACXFB010000059.1 GCA_902766825.1 uncultured Lachnospiraceae bacterium | reverse complement strand
TGCTACGACAGCAGACGGTGAGATAATGGCTGTTATGCATAAAGAATATCCTGTATACGGCGTTCAGTTTCATCCGGAGTCAATACTTACACCTGACGGCAAAATTATTCTTGAGAATTTTATTAACTTATAATCAAAAAATCAACGACATAAAGAAGAGGTATTTAAAATGATTAAAGAAGCTATTATTAAACTTACATCAAAAGAAGATCTTACATTTGAAGAAGCAAAGACAGTCATGGACGAGATAATGAGTGGCGAAGCAACAGATGTTCAAAAGACTGCATATCTTGTTGCACTTGCAATGAAGGGCGAGACAATAGATGAAATTTCAGGTTCTGCCGTAAGCATGAGAGATCATGCTATACAGGTTGAACATGATGAAGACGTACTTGAAATTGTAGGAACAGGCGGAGATAAGTCTAACTCCTTTAACATATCAAGCACCGCCTCTCTTATAATCTCAGCTGCCGGAATTCCTGTTGCAAAGCATGGTAACAGAGCCGCCTCAAGTAAATCCGGTGCAGCTGATGTATTAGAAGCTCTTGGAGTTAACATTACAATTGAACCTGAGAAGATGACCAAGGTATTAAAAGACGATAAGATAAGTTTCTTATTTGCACAGGTATATCATAAAGCTATGAAACATGTAGGACCAATTAGAAAGGAACTTGGAATAAGAACCGTATTTAACATATTAGGACCTCTTACCAATCCAGCACATGCCGATTATCAGGTAATGGGTGTATATTGTGAAGAACTCGTTGAACCTATGGCACATGTTTTAAAGAAAATGGGTGTTAAAAAAGGTATGGTAGTATACGGTGAGGATTGCCTTGATGAAATCTCAATAAGTGCTAAGACAAAAGTCTGCGAGTTTCGAGGTGACAACTTCACATCATATGAGATTGATCCGCAAAAGCTTGGATTTAAGCTTGCTACAAAAGCTGATATTCTCGGAGGAACTCCACAGGAGAACGCACAGATTACACTTGATATTTTAAGTGGTGCCAAGGGAGCTAAAACAGATGCAGTTATTCTTAACGCCGCAGCCGGAATCTATATCTCAAAAGACGGCATTACATACGAGCAGGCAATTGAAACTGCAAAAGAAATACTTGCAAGTGGCAAGGCAAAAGAAAAACTTGATGCATTTGTAAAAGCAACTAACTAGAAACGGAGATATTAAGTGAATAACACTACTAACCAAAAAGAAAATATACTTAATAAAATCGCAGGTGTAACTAAAGAGCGAGTTGCATCAAACAAGCTTAAAATTTCTTTAGAAGAAATAAAAAAAATGGCTTTAGACAGAAACACCGATACCGGATATCCTTTTGAGAAAGCACTTGCTGCTGATGATATATCATTTATCTGCGAAGTAAAAAAAGCATCACCTTCAAAAGGTCTTATTGCACCTGATTTTCCTTACATAGAGATTGCAAAACAGTACGAAGCCGCAGGTGCATCAGCAATATCCTGTCTTACCGAACCTGAGTTTTTCAAGGGAAGTGACACATATCTTAAAGAAATCAAAAATAATGTTACCATTCCGGTCTTAAGAAAAGATTTTACCGTGGATGAATACATGATTTATGAGGCTGCCACAATCGGTGCCGATGCAATACTTCTTATTTGCTCAATCTTGTCAAAAGACCAGTTAGAACACTATTATGGCATAGCTTGCGAGCTCGGATTAAGCGTTCTGATTGAAACACATGATGAAAAAGAGATAGAAACCGCGTTATCTGTCAAACCTAAAATTATCGGTGTCAACAATCGTAATCTTGCTGATTTTACTGTTGATATCAATAACAGCATACGACTTAGAAAACTTGTACCTGATAATATCTTATTTGTATCAGAGAGCGGAATTAAAACTCCTCAGGATATAAGTGCCTTAAGAGACAATAAAACCAATGCTGTATTAATCGGTGAGACGCTCATGAGAAGCAATGACAAAAAGAAAATGCTTGACTACTTAAGAAAAAAGACTGATTATTAATCTTTGAAAGGAGTAATGAAAATGTTAAACCCACGATTTGGAATTCACGGTGGACAGTATATTCCTGAGACACTGATGAATGAGATTATTAATCTTGAAAAACAATATGAATATTACAAAAACAACAAAGAATTTAACGACGAGTTAAATAAACTTTTAAATGAGTATGCCGGAAGACCTTCTCTTTTATATTACGCCGAGAAGATGACTAAAGACCTTGGCGGAGCAAAAATCTATCTTAAAAGAGAAGACCTTAATCACACAGGTTCACACAAAATCAATAATGTATTAGGTCAGTGTCTTCTTGCAAAAAAGATGGGTAAGACCCGTGTTATCGCTGAAACAGGTGCCGGACAGCACGGTGTGGCAACAGCTACAGCTGCAGCACTTCTTGACATGGAATGTGAAATCTATATGGGAAAAGAAGATACAATCCGTCAGGCTCTTAACGTATATCGTATGGAGCTTCTAGGTGCCAAAGTTCATCCTGTTGAGTCAGGAACAATGACTCTTAAAGATGCCGTAAATGAGTGCATGAGAGAGTGGACTAATCGTGTAGATGATACACTTTATGTACTTGGTTCCGTTATGGGACCTCATCCTTTCCCTACAATCGTTCGTGATTTTCAGAGCGTAATAAGCAAGGAATCAAAAGAGCAGATTCTTGAAATCGAAGGTCGTCTTCCTGATGCTGTTGTTGCATGTGTCGGAGGCGGTTCTAATGCCATGGGAAGCTTTTATAACTATATCGAAGATAAGTCAGTTGCCCTCTATGGATGCGAAGCTGCAGGAAAGGGTATTGACACTGATAAACATGCTGCAACAATCGCAAAAGGTTCTCTTGGAATATTCCATGGTATGAAATCTTATTTCTGCCAGGATGAATATGGCCAGATTGCACCTGTTTACTCTATTTCGGCAGGACTTGATTATCCGGGAATTGGACCTGAACATGCATATCTTCACGATACAAAGAGAGCAACTTATGTTCCTATCACAGATGAGGAAGCTGTCGAAGCATTTGAATACATTGCAAGAACAGAAGGTATTATATGTGCAATTGAAAGCGCGCATGCCGTTGCATACGTTAAAAAGCTTGCCCCTACAATGAGCAAAGACCAGATAATCATTTGTACTTTATCAGGACGTGGTGACAAGGACGTTGCCGCAATAGCAAGATACAGGGGGGTGGATATCCATGAGTAGAATAAAAGATGCATTTAATTCAAATAAAGCATTTATCGCATTTGTAACCGGCGGAGATCCAACAATTGAAAAGACAAAAGAATTCATTTTAGAGATAGAAAAAGCCGGAGCTGACCTTGTAGAGATAGGCATTCCTTTCTCAGATCCGATTGCCGAAGGACCGGTTATTCAGGAAGCTAATATACGTTCACTGTCACAGGGAACAACAACGGATAAACTTTTTGATATGGTTAAAGAATTAAGACAGGTGACTAACATCCCGCTTGTATTCATGACATATCTTAATCCTGTTTTCCATTACGGCTACGATAAATTTTTTAAAAACTGCAGCGATTGCGGTATAGACGGAATTATTATTCCGGATCTTCCTTTTGAAGAAAAACCTGAAGTGGCAGATGTAGCTGTTAAGTATGGCATTGAGGTTGTTTCACTTATCGCACCAACATCAGAAGACAGAATCAAGACAATAGCAGAGAATTCTACCGGTTTCATTTATGTTGTATCTTCAATGGGTGTAACAGGAACACGATCACAGATTACGACAGATCTTAACTCTATTCTTGCATCCGTAAAATCAGTTACCGATGTACCTGCTGCCGTAGGATTTGGAATTAACACACCGGCGCAGGCAGAAAAGATTTCAAAGATAAGTGACGGTGTAATCGTAGGAAGCGCCATTGTAAAAATAATTGCACAATATGGTGCCGATGCTACACCACACATTTATGAATATGTTAAATCAATGAGTGACGCTGTTCACAACGTAAAATAATATCAGAGCATAATACCCCTTTCTTAAGCATATATTTTTGATAGCAAAAGGAAGGGGTAATTTTATGGATAATGAAATGTTTCAGGTATATGATGATATTAATTCCCGTACTGGCGGTGAATATTACATAGGAGTTGTAGGACCCGTAAGAACAGGAAAATCAACGTTTATAAAGAATTTCATGGAGAATCTTGTTATACCGCAGATTACCGATGAAAATGAAAAGAAAAGAGCGATAGATGAACTTCCTCAAAGCGGAGCAGGACATACAATAACAACAACTGAACCAAAATTTATTCCAAAAGAAGCTGTAAATATATCTTTCTCACCTAACCAGTCTGCAAAGGTAAGACTTATTGACTGTGTCGGTTTTATGATTGACGGCGTAAGCGGACATCTAGAAGACGACCACGAAAGAATGGTTAAGACTCCCTGGTCCTCACGAGAAATCCCATTTAGCAAAGCTGCTGCCATAGGAACCGGCAAAGTTATCAATTCACATTCAACCCTCGGTCTTGTAATAACCACCGACGGTTCTATAAGCGATATTCCAAGGAGCAATTACATAGAGGCGGAAGATTTAACGATAAATGAGCTTAAAAAGACGCATAAACCATTTATGGTAATTGTCAATTCAACAAAGCCTTACTCAAAAGAAGCACTTGAGGTCGTAGATGAAATAGCCGCAAAACACAACGTGGTTGTAATGGCAAGAAACTGTCTTCAGTTAAAGAAAAGTGATATCAACGACATAATGAAAAAGATTCTGTCCGTATTCCCCGTAAGTCAGATTAACTTTTCCTATCCTTTGTGGTGTAAATTGTTATCCAATACCCATCCCATTATGGAAAGTATTCTTACACTCGCAAGAGGAATTGTAAATGATACCGTTATAATTAACGATGTACAAAAAATCGACTCTGATTTTGAAGAAAATGAATTCATTAATTCAGTCAAAATCGACTCTATAGACCTAAAAAACGGTAATGTCAGTATATCACTTGTTCTTAATCCTTCACTTTATTACAAAACACTTAGTGAGATGACAGGACTTTCAATCACCAATGACTATCAATTAATCTCAATCTTAAAGGATTTGTCTGCGCTTGAGGGAAGTCTTAAAGCACAGGGCGAAGCCATGCAGAAAGTCCAAAGCACAGGTTATGCCGTAATGAGTCCGTCAAAAGATGATATCTATGTATATGAACCGGAGCTAATTAAAAACGGCAACAAATACGGAATAAAAATCAAAGCAACCGCAACGTCAATTCACATGATTAAAGCACCTATAGAGACGGAGATTGCGCCAATTGTCGGAACAATGGAACAGGCAAAAGATCTGATTGATTACATTAACACCGCCAACAGTAATCCTGACAGTGAAACAGGCGGAATATGGAACACAAATATATTTGGGAAATCCGTAGAGCAGCTTATCAATGAGGGAATTGATTTTAAAATCAATAAAATGTCGGACGAAACAAGAGAAAAGATGCAACAGACACTAAAGAAAATAGTAAACGAAAGTACGGGTGGCGTTATTTGCATCATAATCTAAGATTTTATTATACATAGTTGACAATAAATAATATGATGGTTATAATTTTTTTATAGATTTTGCAGTAAAATACTTCATCGGAGGAATCATATAATATGAGTAAATACAGACTTATAACCAGAAGTGATTTTGACGGATTGGTATGTGCCATGATATTAAAAGAACTCGATATGATAGATGACATAAAATTTGTACATCCAAAAGATATGCAGGATGGTCTTATCGAAGTCAATGACAATGATATTTCCACTAACCTTCCTTATGTCGAAGGAATTCACCTATGCTTTGACCATCATATGAGTGAAGTACACAGAATCGGAGTCAAAAAGGATAATCATATTATAGATCCCGACGCGAAGAGTGCTGCAAGAGTTGTATATAATTATTACAACACGGGCAATAATATTCCAAGGATAAGCGAAGAGATTCTTACGGCTGTTGATAAAGGCGACAGTGCCGATTTTACACTCGAAGAGATTCTTCATCCAAAGAAATGGGATTTACTTAATTTCATTATGGATGCCAGAACGGGACTTGGACGTTTTCGTAATTTTCGAATATCCAATTACCAGCTTATGATGGAGCTTATCGATTATTGCCTTAATCATTCCATCGATGAGATTTTAGAGCTTCCTGATGTAAAAGAGAGAGTTGATTTATATTTTACACAACAGGAACTTTTCAGAAAACAGCTTGAAGAAGTACACAAAATAGATGGTGATGTAGTAGTTTTGTATCTTAAAGATCAGGATCCTATATATACAGGTAACCGCTTTATAATATACGCACTCTATCCGGAAGTTAAGATTTCCGTTCATGTAATGTGGGGCTTTAGAAAGCAAAACACCGCAATTACAATTGGAAAATCAATTATAAATAAGACATCCGATTTTGATATCGGAAGAATATGCCTTAAGTATGGTGGGGGTGGTCACCGCAATGCAGGTACATGTCAGATTGATAATGACAAAGTAGATGACATCCTTCCTGAGATACTTGATATTCTCAACAAGAGAAAAACACTATAGCTTACACCTAATTTTAACCATATATAATTCTCTTTTTTTATTCGACAGTAATAATATTATTATTTTTACTGTCGAATTTTTTTTGCATTTAAGTTATAATAATTTGGTGTGCTTAAAATAAAGAGGATGGTGAGAAGAAATGGCTGAATATACACCTTTAATGCAACAATATCTTGAAATAAAGAAGAATTATAAAGACTGCATTTTATTTTATCGTCTGGGCGATTTTTATGAAATGTTTTTTGAGGATGCAATAACCGCATCAAGCGTTCTTGAGATTACTCTCACCGGAAGGAACTGCGGACTTGAAGAGAGAGCACCTATGTGTGGTATTCCTTATCACGCCGTGGATACTTATCTTTCAAAACTTGTGGAGAACGGATATAAAGTAGCTATATGCGAGCAGATGGAAGATCCTAAGCTTGCAAAAGGACTTGTAAAGCGCGATATAACAAGAATAGTTACTCCGGGTACAAATATAATAACCCAGTCTCTTGATGAAACAAAAAATAATTATATTATGTGTATAGTATATGTGGATTCCCTTTTTGGAATTGCCACATCCGACATATCAACAGGTGATTTTTATGTTACCGAAGTTGACTCGAACAAAAAATTAAATGATGAAATCAACAGATTCAGTCCATCGGAGATAATCTGCAATGATTCCTTTAACATATCAGGATATAATTTTGACGACCTGAAAATGCGTTTTAACATTACTCCATATGCCTTAGAGCCTCATTATTTTGATGACTTCAAATGCAGCGAGACTTTAAAAGAGCATTTTAATACAAAGAATACAAACAGTCTCGGGCTAATGGATTATCCTATAGGTATGATAAGCTCCGGAGCACTATTAATGTATCTTTATGAGACACAAAAGAACTCACTTTCACAGCTTAATACAATTACTCCATATACAACATCCGAGTATATGATGCTTGACAGCTCCACAAGAAGAAACCTCGAGCTTTCACAGACAATCAACAATAAGACAAAACGAGGCTCACTTTTATGGGTGCTTGATAAAACCAAGACGGCAATGGGTGCAAGAATGCTAAGAAACTATGTCGAACAGCCGTTAATCGATGCTGATCGTATCAATGCACGTCTTGATGCCATTGAACAGATTAATACTTCAATGATTACAAGAGAGGAGATAAGAGAGTATCTTGGTCCTGTTTATGACCTTGAAAGAATACTTACAAAAATCAGTTACAATACAGCTAACCCAAGAGATCTTCTTGCTCTTAGAAATTCGCTTGAAATGCTTCCTCCTATCAAAACTTTATTAGGAGACTTTGAATGTGACCTTATTAAGGAACTAAATTCTCAGATGGACAGCTTGTCTGATATCTTCAAACTTATAGACGACTCAATTACCGATGAGCCACCTCTTGCCGTAAAAGAGGGTGGCATCATAAAAGACGGCTTCAATGAAGAAGTTGACCGTCTTCGTCTTGCAAAAACTGAGGGTAAAAACTGGCTGGCAGCCGAGGAAGCAAAAGAAAAAGAAAATACGGGTATTAAAAACCTTAAAATCAAATACAACAAAGTCTTTGGATACTATCTTGAAGTAACCAACTCTTACAAGGATCTTGTTCCGGATGACTGGATCCGTAAACAGACAACAACCAATTCCGAAAGATATATCACTCCAAAGCTTAAGGAACTTGAAAATACTATACTTGGTTCACAGGACAGACTGTATTCTCTTGAATATGAACTTTTTAACGACATACGCGAAAAGACTGCTGCCCATATAAAAAGAATCCAGGCAACAGCTAAATCAATCGCAGCCATAGATGCACTTTGTTCACTTGCTTACGTGGCACAGCAGAACAACTATGTTCGTCCGCATATCAATTGTGACGGAAAAATTAACATAAAAGACGGTCGTCATCCTGTCGTTGAAAAAATGATTGATAACGGTATGTTTATCTCTAACGATACCGTTCTTGACAATGAAGATAAGAGACTTTCAATTATAACAGGTCCTAACATGGCCGGTAAATCAACATATATGAGACAGACTGCACTTATTGTGCTTATGGCCCAGATTGGAAGCTTTGTCCCGGCATCGAGCGCTGACATCGGAATTGTAGACCGTATCTTTACAAGAGTTGGTGCTTCCGATGACCTGTCTGCCGGTCAAAGTACATTCATGGTCGAGATGTCGGAAGTATCTAACATTTTAAAAAATGCCACATCAAAAAGTCTTCTTATTCTTGACGAAATCGGAAGAGGTACAAGTACATTTGACGGACTTGCCATCGCGTGGGCCGTTGTAGAATACATAAGCAACAAAAAAATACTTGGTGCAAAGACTCTCTTTGCTACACACTACCACGAACTTACCGAACTAGAAGGTAAGATTGACGGCGTTAAAAACCTTTGCATTGCCGTAAAAGAAAACGGTGAAGACATTATATTCCTCAGGAAAATCGTTCAGGGCGGTGCAGATAAGAGCTACGGTATTCAGGTTGCAAGACTTGCAGGAGTTCCAAAATCAGTACTTACACGAGCAAATGAACTTGTAGCAGAACTTAGCAATAATGATATATCCGATAAGATTAAGATTATATCTGAGACAGGAAGTAACATTGATGAATCAACACCTAATGAAACAAACAGACATGAGTTTGCTCCCGATGAACAGCTAGGCTTTGATTTTCTGTCACCTGTTACAACCAACAGTGTTTTAGATGAGATTAAAAATCTTAATCTCAATAAGCTGACACCGTTTGAAGCATTGAATCTTTTGTACAAGTATCAGGACGAGATTAACAATAACGCTAATTAATTGTTAGATTTTTGGAAAGGAAAAAAAGATGTCCATAATTAATAAACTTGATTCCGATACAATCAATAAAATCGCTGCAGGAGAGGTTATCGAACGTCCTGCTGCCGTTGTAAAAGAGCTTGTAGAAAATGCAATAGACGCTAAGTCTAATTCAATCACAATTGAAATTAAAGACGGCGGCATTACATTTATAAGAATAACGGATAACGGATGCGGAATAGCAGATGATGACATAATACCGGCATTCACAAGACATTCTACAAGTAAAATCAAAGATGCAACAGACCTTATTACGGTCATGAGCCTTGGTTTTAGAGGTGAGGCATTATCAAGTGTCGCATCTGTAGCTCAGGTTGAACTTATTACCAAAACACCTGACAGCCTTCTTGGTATACGATACGTTATTGAGGGCGGAGAGGAAAAAACAAAAGAAGAAATTGGCTGCCCGGTCGGTACAACATTTATTGTCCGTAATCTTTTCTACAATACTCCCGTTAGAAGAAAATTCTTAAAGTCACCGCAGACAGAAGCCGGATACATAAGTTCCGTAGTTGAAAAGATTGCATGCTCACATCCTGAGATTTCTTTTAAATTCATCGTAAACGGTCAGGTTAAAATACATACTCTCGGTAACTCTAACCTTAACGACATCATTTACACCTTGTACGGCAGAGATATTGCAAAAAATGTTATAAAGGTTGACAGCAGTCTTGGTAAAATGAGCATGACCGGATTGGTTGCCAAGCCGGTAGTGTCACGAGGCAATCGTAATTACGAGATAATATTTATCAATAAGCGTTCAATAAAGAGTAATATCATTTCAAAAGCTATTGAGGATGCATATAAATCCTTTATGATGCAGCATAAATATCCTTTTGTTGTATTATCAATAACCATCGACCCCGAACTTATCGATGTCAACGTGCATCCTGCAAAACTTGAAATAAGATTCACTAACACAAATGAGTTGTATTCATTTGTATATAACAGTGTATATGATGCGCTTTGTGGAAAAAATCTTATTCAGGCTGTCTCTATTGACAAAGAATCATCCAAATCAGAGTCACAAGTTCAGTCAAAACCTGAAAAAAAGACTTCTGTACCGGAACCTTTTGAGATTAATCGTGTAAAGGAAATGATTGATACAATTATTCCTCCTTTTGAAACTAAACCTTTTGAAACCTCACAGATAAAACATAAATCTGACGAAGATACATCTGATGAATTAACACCGATTGATCTTATAGACGATAAAGATTCATCTACCGATACAGTAATTGCTACCGATGAAGAGCCAAAAGCAGCTAAGCCTTCTATTATAGCTTCGCCACTTCCTGAATACACTGCCCCAAAACAGCAGTCGTTATTTGATTCAGAAGAATTTGTTAAAGGCAACAAGGTTGTTAACTTTAAGATTATCGGTCAGATTTTCCTTACCTACTGGATTGTCGAGTGCAATGATAAAATGTACATCATCGATCAGCATGCTGCACATGAGAAAGTACTTTTTGAAAAAACAATGGCACAGGTAAAATCCGAAAACGTTATTTCGCAGATGATTTCACCGCCTATTATCATTTCACTTAATATGGAACAGGAAAATGCGGTTAATGAAAATATTGAGTCATTTAAGAAACTTGGCTATGAAATCGATAATTTTGGTGGTAATGAATATTCTGTTAATGCAGTGCCGGCAAACCTTCCGGGCATTGCCAACACAGAGCTTTTAATTGAAATGATAGATGAACTTGTACACTGTGACAAAGGTAACACCAGTGACCTTATCCTTGACAAGATTGCATCACTTTCATGTAAAGCTGCTATTAAAGGTAACAACCGCATTTCCATGGAAGAAGCAAGAAAGCTTATCGAGGATCTTATGAATCTTGATAATCCGTTTAATTGTCCTCACGGAAGACCAACCATTATTTCCATGAGCAAATATGAAATAGAACGCAAATTTAAGAGAATAATATAGGGATGATGAAATGAGTATATCTGATAAAGACAAAAAACCATTAATAATTCTTACCGGACCTACCGCAGTGGGAAAAACCGATTTATCCATAAAGCTTGCAAAAAAAATTAACGGTGAAATAATTTCTGCTGATTCAATGCAGGTATACCGTACTATGGATATCGGAACCGCCAAGGTTACAAAAGAGGAGATGGACGGCATTCCTCACCACCTTATCGATATTATGGAACCGGATGAAGAATTCAATATATATAAATTCAAGAAATTCACCTGTGATTCCATCGACAAAATATATTCTAACAGTCATATGCCTATCATCGCAGGCGGAACAGGCTTTTATATTCAGTCCGTGCTTTATGATATTGAATTTGATGAAAGCGAAGTTTTGTCCGATTTTCGTATTGAAAAAGAAGAGTATGCAAAAAAATACGGCGCGGATGCGCTTCACGATGAGCTAAGAAAAGTAGACCCTGTATCTGCAGATGCAATTCATCCTAACAACGTTAAACGTGTCATAAGGGCACTCGAGTACTTTGCCCAGAACGGCAAACCTATATCAGAGCATAACAAGGAACAGTCTCAAAATGGATCTCCGTATAATTTTATGTACTTTGTTCTTACAACCGAGAGGGACAATCTTTATAAGAGAATTGATAAAAGAGTTGACATAATGCTTGAAAACGGGCTTGTAGACGAGGTAAAAAGACTTCATGAAAAGTATCACAACCCGGAGCTTTTGAGCATGCAGGGAATCGGATATAAAGAGATAATTGAATATCTTGACGGTAAGCTTACGCTTAGCGAAGCGACAGATTTACTTAAAAAAAATACAAGACATTTTGCCAAACGCCAGTTAACATGGTTCAGACGCGAAAAAAATGTTACCTGGATTGACAAAGACAAGTTTTTTGATGATAATGAAATACTTGATTACATGTACAGCTTATGTACACAGAAAGGAATTATATAGTTATGAACGAAACAACCAGACAGATGTATATAAAAATGGGAATTGACGAAAAGATTCTTAATCTTTCAGATACTATTCTTGACAGATTAAAGGAGCGCTTCGAAAAGATAGATGAGATAACACAGTACAACCAGCTTAAAGTGCTTGGTGCAATGCAGGATAACAAAGTCTCTGACGTTCATTTTCTTGCAACCACAGGTTATGGCTATAACGACCTTGGAAGAGATACATTAGAAGAAGTATACGCTGCAATCTTTCATACGCAGGCAGCTCTTGTCCGTCCTCAGATTATGTGTGGTACTCATGCGTTAAACATTGCACTGTCAGGTAATTTAAGACCGGGCGATGAGCTTCTTTCGCCTGTAGGTAAGCCATATGATTCCTTAGAAGAAGTAATAGGAATACGTCCTTCAAGAGGTTCACTTGCCGAGTACGGTGTTACATATCGTCAGGTTGATTTGCTTGATGACGGTTCATTTGATTACGATGGCATCAAAGAAGCCATCAATGAGCGTACAAAGCTTATAACAATTCAACGTTCAAAGGGTTATGCAACAAGACCTACATTATCGGTTAATCAGATTGGAGAGCTTATTAGCTTTTGTAAATCCGTTAAGCCTGATGTAATCTGTATGGTTGACAACTGCTATGGTGAATTTGTTGAGACAATCGAGCCTTGTGATGTTGGTGCTGATATGTGCGTTGGTTCACTTATCAAAAATCCGGGTGGCGGACTTGCACCTGTAGGAGGCTATATTGCAGGAACAACTGAGTGTATAGAAAACTGTGCCGCAAGACTTTCATGTCCGGGACTTGGAGCTGAAGTAGGTGCGACACTTGGTCTTAACCAGCAGTTTTTCCAGGGACTTTTCATGGCACCTCAGATAGTTAACGGCGCTCTTAAAGGCGCAATTTTTGCCGCTAATCTTTATGAAGAGCTTGGTTATTCATGTTTTCCTGACAAAGACGTTACTCGTCATGACATCATTCAGGCAATCACACTTGGCAGCAGCGATGCCGTTATTTCTTTCTGTAAGGGAATACAGGCTGCAGCTCCTGTTGACAGCCATGTTGCGCCAGAGCCTTGGGCAATGCCGGGATATAACAGCGATGTAATCATGGCAGCAGGTGCATTTATACAGGGTTCTTCGATAGAACTTAGTGCTGATGCGCCTATATGCGAGCCTTACACTGTATATTTCCAAGGCGGACTTACCTTTAACCATTCGCATTTCGGTATTTTGAAGTCAGCAACAAATCTGTTGAATGATGGAATAATTTCTTTATAAATTTTAAATACTTTTACGTATATACATTTAAAAGCATTTATGCTATGATAAAATTTGGTTTTTTAATGGGCTGATTATATTTTCTTTCTCATCTTCGATAACAGAAGGGAGAGATTAATGAATTTAAAAACCAACGAAGTATTAAAAAATGTCCAGCTTCCCTATGAAAAATGTCTGGAAAACGGTGCACACACATTGTCGGATGCCGAACTTCTGGCGGTGATTTTACGTTGCGGAACAAAAGAACGTAATGTATTGGAACTTGCCGGGGAGTTAATTGACCGGATTTGTGTTAATTCAAAGCTTGCATCATTTTGCAATACATCCATAGAGGAGCTTATGAATATTTCCGGCATCGGAAAGGTAAAAGCCGTTATGCTTTCGTGTGTATTTGAGCTTTCAAAAAGAATTGCAAGCGAACCGATAAGCAGTAATATGAGCTTTACTTCCCCCGACCAAGTTGCTTTATGTTTTATGGCTAAAATGAGACTTCTTGAGACCGAACATGTATATCTTTTACTGCTTGACTCAAAAAACTGTCTTTTAAAGCAGATGGTTTTATCGTCCGGTTCTGTGGGGGCATCAATTCTTGAACCCAGAGAAGTTTTCATACATGCATTAAGACACAATGCCGTGGGAATAATACTTCTTCATAATCATCCAAGCGGTAATCCTACGCCAAGTCGCGATGATATCGTTACTACTGTAAAGATTAAAGACGCCGGCAGGCTAATAGGCATACAGCTTATCGACCATATAATTATCGGCGACAATTGTTATGTAAGCATGAAACAGGATGATTATATCGATTAGAAGCAATAAATATTGGAAGGATCTAAGTTATGTTTGGAAGAAAGGTTTATGGATTAGACTTTGGTACCAAAGAATTAAAAATATACAAAAAAGGGAGAGGACTGTTAGTAAGCGAGAAGAATGTTATTGCTATCGAGAACAAGAAAAAGATTCTTGCAATCGGTGATGAAGCCTACGAGATGTTTGAGAAGGCACCTGATAATGTGGAAGTCATTTTCCCTGTAAAAAACGGTGTTATTGCCGACATTAATTACATGGAGGGACTTTTTTCAAGCTTTATGACACGCATCAATAACTCAAGAAAACCTCAGAGTGCTGATTATGTTGTTGCAGTTCCTACTGATATAACCGATGTTGAAAAAAGAGCATTTACAGATTTAATCATGAGCAGTGTTGCAAAAGTTAAATCTATAAGAATAGTTGAAAAACCGATAGCTGCTGCACTTGGTGCAAGACTTGATATTCACAATGCCCACGGCGTAATGATGGTTGACCTGGGCGCGGACACAACAGAGATTTCCGTACTGTCACTTGGCGGAATCGTTATCAGTAAGCTGCTGCCAATAGGCGGTAATACTCTTGATGACTCAATTGCTTTGCTTGTCAAAAAGAAATGTGGTCTGTATATCGGCAAAAAGACAGCAGAGATGTTAAAGATCAATATCGGTTGCGCTTATCCTACAGAAGACATGAACCAGGATATTTTCGGCCGTGATGTTGTCAGCGGACTGCCGGTCAACAAAGAAGTTAACTCCATGCTTGTATACGATGCAATGAGTGAATATATAAGCAATATCATTGATTCCATAAGAATAATTCTTGAGAGAACTCCTCCGGAGATTTCTTCTGACATTATAGATTCCGGAATTTACTTAACCGGTGGATGTGCACACATTCGTCAGCTTGACAAGCTCATTTCAAAACAGACTGAGCTTAGTGTGAACATTTGTGATGACTCGCTTAACACCGTTGCTAACGGAATAGGCCGTGTTATAGAAGACGGTTCATATCTTAAAATTTCTTCTGATTTTAAGAAAAAATGATACAAATGATAATACATTATTCAGGAAGGTAAAGGTGAAATAATAATCTGATATGAGAAACAGACAGAAGCGTTTTTTTATAAATCCTAAATATATATTTATCGTTTTTATAATTCTTTGCTGCGTTCTTATGATTGCCTCTGCCAGATACAGCGATAATTTCATGTCGGCAAGGGATGCTGTCGGTAATGTCTTTTCCCCTATGCAGGCAGGACTTAATTCAATCGGACGCACAGCAAAAAAATGTGCTTCAATGTTCAAATCCAAAGCCTCGCTTATAAAAGAGAACGAGAAATTGAAGGACGAAGTAAGCGATCTGAACGGCAAAAACCGTTCCCTTCAACAGTCTTTGGATGATATGAACGAGATTAAGAAGCTGTATGACCTTGGAATGACTTATTCGGATTATCCGACTGTAGGAGCCAAGATAATAAGCAAAACTCCTTCAAACTGGTACTCATCATTTACAATCAACAAAGGTACCAACGACGGACTTGAAGTTAACATGAACGTTATTGCAGACGGAGGACTTGTTGGAATAATCGTTGAAGCAGGACATAATTACAGTGTTGTAAGAGCAATAATCGATGATGAAAGCAACGTTACCGGTACATTTAACGGCTCAACCGATTCAATTGACTGTAATGTAAGCGGTGACCTTACTCTTATTGAGACAGGTCTTTTAAATGTTAACGGAATACCGGGCGAAGCAGATATTACCGACAGGGATCTTGTCGTAACATCTTACAACAGTCCTAAGTTTCTTCCGGGAATACCAATCGGATACATATCTGATATAGAAATGGACCCTAACAACCTTACTAAATCAGGTAAGCTTACACCGATTGTTGATTTTTCAAAAATTAACTCAGTTCTTGTAATTACACACTTAAGTGAACAGCTATATTAAGAAGGAAAATAACATGCGTAAGTTTTTTGTAACCTTTTTTCTTGTAATTGTGGCTTATGTACTGCAGACAACAGCACTACCTTCAATTACCATAGCAGACATAGCACCGAATCTTCTTCTGATAATATCTGCATATGCAGGATACATTAACGGAAGAACCGTTGGTTTATTTACCGGTTTTAGCATCGGTCTGTTACTTGACTGCCAATTTGGATCGATACTTGGTCTTTATGCTCTCATTTACATGTTGATAGCATATTTATGTGGTTTCTTTCATAAAATTTATTTCAGGGAAGATTCAACATTACCGATTATCATAATCGGTGTCAGTGATTTTCTTTATGGTCTGCTTGAATATATATTCAATTTCGCCTTTAGAAATAAGCTTGAATTTGGATTTTATTTAAAAAGAATAATTCTTCCTGAAATGATTTATACAATAATCTTTTCAATTATTTTATACAGAATAATGCTTTATCTTTATAAGCATGAGATAAATATATTAAAGCACAAGAAGGAGGTTGATGATTTTGTTTGATGACTTTCTTGCGAGACTCAAAAGTATATTAAATTCAAGATTTATACCAATAGTCTTTATATACTGTCTGCTTTTCGCAATACTTGTTATTAGATTGTTCAATCTGCAGATTTCACAAAATGCTTCCTACTTAGACGCTGATGAGGCAACAAGCACAACCGTAAGAGAACTTAAAAGTACCAGAGGTAAAATTCTTGACTGTAACGGCGTACTTCTTGCTTATAACGAATTATCCTATACAATCACCATACAGGATGATCCGGCTTTAAAGACTAATGAAGACATTAATCGTGTTATATATACTTTGATTAAAATACTTGATGATAACAATACCGAACTTGAAACATCGTTTTTCATTGAACTTGACGATGACGGCAACCTCCAGTTCACCAACAGGGGAGATGCACTTCTTAGTTTTAAAAGAGATGTTTTCTCTTTAAAAACAATAGATGATCTTACAGAAGAGATGGTCGAAGCGGATGCAGATAAGGTATATGAGTTTTTACGCACCGGTGACGGCTTCGAAGGATATAACTTCACTAAAATGTATGAAATATCCGACGAGTATGAGTTAAAAGATGCGCTTCGTATTATGCAGGTCAGATACCAGATGATGCTTAATAAGTATTCACGTTATACACCTATTATAATTGCATCTAACGTATCTGATGATATTGTGGCAGCAGTCAATGAGTACAGCAGTGATATGCCGGGAGTAAATATTCTTGAACAGTCACATCGTGTATATAAAGATTCGGAATATTTTTCTCATATCTTAGGTTACACCGGAACAGTAACAGATGATGACATAAAAAAATACAATACCGACTCCGATAATCCAGTTTATTCACCGACTGACCAGATTGGAAAAACAGGTATTGAATATTCAATGGAAGAGTATCTTAGAGGAACAAAAGGATATGAGAATGTAAAACTCAACTCTAAGAGTCAGGTAACACAGATACTTGAAACAGTAGAGCCAAGTGCCGGTAACGATTTATATCTTACAATCGATGCCACACTTCAGGAAGCCTGCTACAAACTTCTTGAAAAAGAACTTGCAAGTATTCTTTTATCCAAGATAATCAATGTTAAATCCATTGATCTTGGTGATAAAGCAGATTCAAAAGATATACAGATTCCTGTTTATGATGTTTATTTTGCACTTATTGATAATTACCTTATTGATACAAATCATTTCAGTGCAACCGATGCATCAGACAGTGAAAAGAAAGCTTACGATGCCTACGAGGAACAGCTTAATGTTGTACTTTCAGACATAAAAGCACAGCTTGCTAAAGACAACAACACACTTCCCGGCAAGTTAGACGATGATATGAATACATATCTTGACTATATATATTCGTATCTTAAAAACAATGGTGTAATAATTAACGACAGTATAGATAAATCTGACGATAACTACAAGAAGTTTTCGAATAAGAAAATGAATCTGGCACATTTCCTTCAGTATGCATTTTCAAAAGACTGGATTAATCTTAAGAGCCTTTCAATTGAAGACAGCTCATTTTACAGTGCCGACGAATTATACAATATGCTTGTCGATTACATTATTGACCGTTTAAAGACTGACACAGAATTTGGTCACTATATATACAAAATTCTGGTATATAACGATAAATTAAGCGGTAACAGACTTGGAATGATTATGTATGACCAGGGCTTCTTTAAAGAAGATGAAAGCACCTATAATAATTTAAGTTCAGGCTCAATTACAGCCTACAGCTTTTTTACCGACAAGATTAAAAAACTCGAGATTACTCCGGGAGACCTTGGACTCGATCCATGTTCGGGTTCCGTAGTAATAACAGATCCGAATACCGGCAAGGTCAAAGCACTTGTTTCATATCCGTCATACGATAATAATATGCTTGCTAACAGTATCAACGCAAAATATTATTCATCACTTCTTAATAAGAATTCTGATGTTCTTGTTAACAGAGCTACACAGACACTTTCGGCACCTGGTTCAACATTTAAGATTTGTTCCGCAATAGCAGGTCTTGAAGAGGGTGTAATATCACCTTCAACAACAATTTACGATAAGCACGAATACACCAAAGTAAAAGGCTCATCGCCAAAATGTACCGGCTATCACGGTTCAATTAATGCTGCAGTCGCAATTGAGGTTTCATGTAACTACTTTTTCTTTGATGTAGGATACCGTCTAAGTCTTGACGGCTCCGGCAACTATGACTCAGCAAAAGGTCTTAAGCAACTTGATAAATATGCCAAGATGCTTGGTTACGGTAGCAAATCAGGTATAGAGATTTCTGAATATGAACCTCAGACATCAGATACCGACTCAATCCGTTCCGCAATCGGACAGGGTACCAATGCATTTGCTCCTGTACAGATTGCAAGATACATGACAACAATCGCCACAAGTGGAACTGTCTACAATCTGACTTTAGTAGACAAAATCGTAAGTGTTGATAATAAAGTTATTCTTAACAACAAAAAAGCGGAAGTTGCAAGTACCGCAAAAGTCTCTTCATCAACGTGGGATTGTGTGCATGAGGGACTTAGACTCGTTGTTAACGGACCGCAAAGCGGCATAGACGAATACTTTGACGGACTCAAACAGAAAGTTGCCGGCAAAACCGGTACTGCACAGCAGATTTCAACAAGAGCCAACCACGCTCTGTTTATGTCGTATGCACCATATGAGAAACCGGAACTCACAGTAACATGTGTAATTCCTTTTGGATATACTTCGCATAATGCTGCAGAGCTTGCTTCAAATATATACAAATATTACTTTGAAGCAGAAGACTCTGAAAAACTTCTTAACAGTGACGTTAAATCCGAGTCTGCACAAACCGGTTATCAGGATTAGTATAAGAGGCACATATGAATAATTCAGTTGTAATTAAAGGTATGTCATCAGGACTTATAATATTACTTGATTCAAATCTGCCCTATGACGTACTGCGTAATGACATAATCACAAAATTTGAAACATCAGCCTCATTTTTGGGACAGGCTGATGTGGCAGTAAGCTTTGAAGGCAGAGATTTAAGTGATGCCGAGCTTATGGACATACTGGGTATCATACATGAAAAGACAATGCTTAATGTTATCTGCGTATTGTTTGACGATCCTGTAAAAGATGCCTGGTATCAGCAACGTGTAGAAGACAGGCTTATGGAAATTGCAAAAAATACCGCTTCATTTTACAAAGGCAACATAAGAAGCGGCAAAACAATGGATTTTCCTGCCGGAGTCGTTATTCTTGGCAATGTATCAGACGGTGCCGTTGTTAATGCAGGTGGCAATGTCTTAGTTCTTGGAAGCGTTGAAGGTGAGATTAACGCGGGCAGATCAGGCAATAAGAGAGCATTTGTATATGCCGTAAAGCTTTGTCCAACCAAACTTTCAATAGCAGGATATACATATTTATCCGGACAGACCCCCGGCGCATCAAAACACAAAATGTCATTAACAAAAAAGAAAAGCTCCGGGGACATTGCATATGTTGAGCTTGGCAAAATAACAATCAAACAGCTTACTGATGAAATCATACACGAATTAAAAATTCAATAAAAAATAAGGAGAAAATGAGTACATAATGGGAGAAGTAATTGTAATAACATCCGGCAAAGGTGGAGTTGGAAAAACTACATGCTGTGCCAATATAGGAACAGGACTTGCAAAAGCCGGTTACAAAGTAATAATGGTTGATACCGATATCGGTCTTAGAAACCTTGATGTTGTAATGGGGCTTGAAAACAGAATTGTGTACAATCTTGTTGACGTAATAGACGGTAAATGCCGTATCAAACAGGCTCTTATAAAAAGCCGTGACTATGATAACCTTTATCTTTTACCATCGGCACAGACAAAAGATAAGAGTGCCGTAACTCCATGGCAGATGGAAAAGTTAGCAAAACAACTTTGTGAGGAAGCCGATTACGTAATATTAGATTGTCCTGCTGGAATAGAACAGGGATTTAAAAATGCAATTGCAGGTGCAAGCACCGCACTTGTCGTTACGACTCCCGAAGTTTCCGCAATAAGGGATGCCGACAGGATAATAGGAATATTAAAAAATCCGCAGTCCGAATTTAACAACATTAATAAGATTGAACTTATTGTAAATAAGGTTCGCCTTAAGATGGTTAAAAACCACGACATGCTTTCACCGGACGATGTCGTGGACATGCTTGGTGTCGATTTAATCGGTGTGATACCGGATGATGAAAACATAGTAATATCTACAAATAAGGGAATACCGCTTGCCGGAAACAACACAATGGCCGGCAAAGCATTTACAGATATCTGCGAAAGAATAACAGGAAAAGAAATACCATTTTCAGACTACGGCAAACAAGGTTTTTCCGTAGGAACATTTTTTTCAAAATTAATTAAGGGAGTATCGTAAAATGGTAATTAATGAGGTTTTTTCTAAGAAAACAGGCTCCTCTGTAAACATAGCCAAAGAACGTCTTAAGCTTGTGCTTATTACAGATAAAATCGGCTGTTCACCTCAGATAATGGAGCAGATGAAAGAAGATATCCTTATGACAGTTTCTAAATATGTCGAGATATCAAAAAATAATTTTACACTGACAATTACAAACGCATGCATGGACACTGACTCGCACAATATGCCTGTTATAGTTGCCAACATGCCAATAAAACAAACTAACACCGGAGAACAATATGTTTAATTTCAAAATGTACAATTGGAAAAAACTAAACATTTCATTAATAGTAATGGTTTTAATAGTATGCATCACAGGTGCATTTATGATTAGAATCGCAGATACAACAAAAGGAGTAAATCTTTTTGCTAAACAGATATTTGGTATTGTACTAAGTCTTATTATCGCAACTGTAGTAATTCTTGTTGATTACCATTTTATCTGTACTTTTGCGCCGCTTCTATATGCCGGCGGAATAATCCTGCTTCTTCTTGTAAGAGTTCCGGGACTTGGTGTAACACTTTTTGAAGCTAAAAGATGGATTCAGGTCGGTCCTATACAGATTCAGCCTTCCGAATTCGTAAAAGTAATAATGATTGTTACCCTGGCAACGTTTTTCTCAAAATATTCAGCCAAGATCAACAGCATAAAAATAATAGGAATATCGATTGTTTTACTGACAGTTCCTTTACTTTTCATACTTAAACAGCCGGACCTTTCATCAAGTCTTGTCCTTGTGTTTGTGTTCGTAATTATGATTTACACAGCAGAGATAAGTTACAAAATCATTTTCCCTATAGTAATTATCGGAGTTCCGGGACTTACGGCACTTGTATGGTACATACTGCAGACCGGCTCAAGTCTTGGCGGTCTGATTAACAAATATCAGCTTGAAAGAATACTTGGACTTATTCATCCGGAAGAATATGGAGATAAAATGTATCAGCAAAATGAATCCGTAAAAATGATTTCTTCAGGACGTCTTTACGGCATTCTTACGGGCAGTATCTCAAAATCAGAGCTGTCTAGTCCACATCTTGCAATTTCCGAAAGTGATTTTATATTCACTGTAATTGGAGAAACCCTTGGATTTATCGGAACTTGTGTTATAATGTTATTATTAGCTATTATTATATTCAAGTGTCTTATGGTTGCCAAAAGAGCACGAGACATGTTGGGAAGACTTATTTGTGCAGGAGTAGCGTCCATGCTTATGTTCCAGGTCTTCGTTAACATAGGCGTAGCAACCAGAATTTTGCCTAATACAGGTCTGCCGTTACCATTTCTTAGTTATGGTCTGACAGCACTTATAAGTTATATGGTCGCAATAGGACTTGTAATCAATGTAGACCTGCAGGGCAGAAGTTCAAAATCAATGACACCTGCTGATTATATAGACTTTTAGTAACAAAAGGAGAAATAAAATGAATATTGGATTAGTTGCACATGATGCAAAGAAAAAACTAATGCAGAATTTCTGTATTGCATACAGAGGGATACTTAACGGACACGACCTTTTTTCAACAGGAACTACCGGAAGACTTATTGAAGAGGTAACAAATCTTAACATCCACAAATACCTTGCCGGACATCTCGGTGGAGTACAGCAGCTTGGTTCACAGATAGAGCATAACCAGATGGATATGGTTATTTTCCTTCGTGATCCGCTAACACCTAAGTCACACGAACCCGACGTCAATTCAATTATTGAACTGTGTGATACCCACAATATACCTTTAGCAACAAATCTTGCTACGGCAGAGATGCTTGTTAAAGCTTTAGACAGGGGTGATTTGGATTGGAGAGACTTATACAAATAATGAACAAAAATACATTTGGGAAAAAGTTATTAATAGTATTATTATCATCGTCAGCAGCGCTTACATGTGGCTGTTCCGGCAAAGATAACGTTCCTGATTTTTCATATCAGGAACAGCCATCTGCTTCTACAATTAATCTTGGATCAAATGATTCATCTTCCGATGTCAGTGGATATCTTCTTGCATCGGACAAATGCGTCATTAACGAATCAGATATTGCAGACGATGATAACATGTCATGTAATTCATTTTTACTTTTGAATCAGACTGACAAAAAAGTATTGCTTTGCAATAATCCTTATAACAAATTATATCCGGCAAGTATTACTAAGATACTTACGGCCTATATCACATTAAAATATTGCAACATGGACGATATCGTTACAGTATCACATGATGCGGCAAATATAACAGAAGAGGGCACAAAACTTTGCGGTTTCAATGAAGGTGACCGCATATCGGTTCGTGATCTTCTGTATTCGATGATGGTTTATTCAGGTAATGATGCCGCTTCGGCTCTTGGAGATTTTATCAGCGGTTCCAATGATGAGTTTGCCTCACTTATGAATGAAGAATTACAAAAACTCGGAGCAGCCAACACCCATTTTACAAATCCGAGCGGTCTTCACAACGATAATCATTACACAACAGCTTATGATTTATACCTCATTTTTTCTGAGTGCATAAAAAACAGTGAATTTAAAAATATTATTAATACATCTTCTTATACCGCAGAATATGAAGATGCTTCAGGCAACAGCGTATCAAAAACATTTGAAACAACTAACAGATTCTTACTTGGATCTGCGAACGCACCTGAAGGAATAACTGTAGTAGGCGGCAAGACCGGAACTACCAGTAAAGCAGGCTATTGCCTTATGCTGTACAGTACAGACGATATGGGAAAAGATTATATAAGTATAGTTTTAGGAGCTGATTCGGGAGATTCTCTCTACAGTCAGATGGAATATCTACTTGGAAACATAAACTGATATGTATATAAAACCACGGCAGATGCAGTGGTTTTATATTTTGATTATCCTGTTACAGCTTATTCGTTAGTTACAATTCTTCCAAAGAAGCTGAAGGAATATAATCCGGCGATACCTACGAGAGTGTACACAACTCTCGATAACATTGTCATGTCACCAAAAAGGACTCTTACAATGTCGAATTCCAATATTCCGATAAGTCCCCAGTTGATTGTACCTACGATAAGTAAAATCAGAGCAATATAATCGATTGTTTTCATAATAAACTCCTATCTGTGCTTTGCACTTTTTATTCGATATTATTGTTTACCAAAAGAAGATTATTATTCATTTAATCTTTTTTAAAAATTTAAAGGGAGACTACCAATGATCAGATCAGACAATAAAGTATCTAAAATGCACAGAAAAGTCCGCATTAACCCTGCGATGCTTGTTTTTCTGTTTTTATTTATGTATTTACTTATATACGTTGTTTTCTATATGAATAAATCCCAGCTCACCCTTTATCAGGTGACAAAATCCAATATATCATTTGACAACAACTACAGTGGTCTTATAATACGTGATGAAAGTGTTGTAAAAACCGGTCAGGCCGGATATGTTGCTTATTATGTTTCTAACGGTACAAGAGTACGTAACGGACAGACTGTATATTCCATTGATGAAAGCGGTAACACTCTTAATGATATAAGCACTGATTCTAATGTATTGCTTGATGATGATTATATTAAGCTTGGTCTTTTAGCAGATTCATTTACCGCAGGTTACTCGGATACGGATTTTCAGACTGTATATAATTTTCGTGATGAATTCAACAATAAGATATTCGAACTCTCATCAGATGCAAGATACAGTTTTCTTCTCGATCAGTCTGTAGATGAGACAAGACAGATTAATGTTGCAAAATCCGATGCATCAGGCACGATTTCATATTATATTGACGGTCTTGAAACTCTCAAGGCTGATGATAAATTTTCATCATATTTCAATGATGATTACAGTTATTCCTATACAAAACTTTCAAGCGGAAACCTCCTTGAAAAAGGTGCACCTGTATATAAAATGCTTAACAGCAATACCTGGAATATCATTATTCATCTTAACGATGAACAGTATAACGCTTATAAGGATTTAACTTATGTAACCTGTATTTTAAATAATGGTGCCAACAGACTACGCGTACAGATAGAATGTTTTTCACAAGGTGATGAGTACTTTGCAAAATTGACACTTAACAAATATGCTATTGTCTATTTTGATTCTCGATTTGTTAATGTTGAGCTCGAAATGAACAAAACATCAGGACTTAAGATTCCTAACTCTTCAATAATTGAAAAATATTTTTATGTTGTACCAAAAAAATGGTTCACAAAGGGCGGCGGAAACAGTGACGCTCTTGGACTTGTTGCCTATCTTAAGGATGAAGAAGGCAATTCAAGTTTCACATTTATTGAAACCGATATATATGACGAAACAGACGATGAGTATCTTATAAATACTGATTTATTTGACAGCGGAACACTGATACAGGCACCTGACGGCAGCTCAGATACATACGCAGTCAGTGATACCCGTTCTATTACAGGTGTGTACAATGCAAATAACGGATATTGTGTTTTCAGAAAAATTGAAGTTCTGTATTCAAATAATGAATATTCAATAATATCTGCCGGTACCCGTTATGGTGTTACCGATTACGACAACATTGTACTTGATGCAGATAAAACAAGTGAAAACATAATAATTTATTAGATATATTTATCCCCCGGAGGTCTTATACAATGATTAGCGAAAATCTAAAAACAGTTCAAAACAATATTGAACAGGCATGTAAAAGGGCAGGAAGAAATCCTGATGAAGTTACCCTGATTGCCGTCAGCAAAACAAAGCCTGTAGAAATGATACATGAGGCAATGCTTTGCGGTTCTACCGATTTTGGTGAGAATAAAGTTCAGGAAATGTGCAACAAAATAGAAGTTATCCCTGATAAAAACATCAGATGGCACTTAATAGGTCATCTGCAGACAAACAAAGTTAAATATATTGTAGACAAAGCTTACCTTATTCATTCTGTTGACTCTTTAAAGCTTGCCCAGATGATTGACAGCTGCGCAAAGAAAAAGAATGTTACATGTGATATTTTAATAGAAGTTAACGTAGCGGGAGAGGAGAGTAAATTCGGCATCAAACCAAGTGAATGCGAAGAACTTGTTCGCCAGATAAGCACACTTGAAAATGTCAGAATCAAAGGCCTTATGACCATTGCTCCTTTCGATGAAAATCCTGAAAACAATCGTCCTTATTTTAAGGAATTAAAGAAATTACTTGTTGACATAGATAACAAAAACATTGATAATGTTTCTATGGGTATTCTGTCCATGGGTATGACCAATGACTATGAAATCGCAGTCGAAGAAGGTGCTACTCATGTACGTGTAGGAACCGGAATATTCGGTCAGAGACAATATAATATCTGACACATAATATAATAAGCATTAGTAATAAAATAAGTTTAATATATAGGAGAGATTAGACATGGCACTTAATAAGATTTTATCATTTTTTCAGTTTAACGAGGACGATTTCGATGACGATGAAGACGATGATATCGAAATTGAAACAGCCCCTAAGAGATCTTTAAGAAAAACTGAAGAAAGTTTTGAAGATGATTTCGCACTTCCTCGTGAGAACAGAAGTGATAGATTACAAAGAACAGCTGAACGTACTATCGAAAGACAGCCTGAAAGAAAGCCTGAGAGAAAAGCAGAAAGACCGGTTGCAAAGCAGGTTGAGGCCACAGAATACAACAGCAGACCTTCAAGAGCAGCTTCTCGTCCTGAAAGACAGGCTCCTTCAAAGGTTGTACCTATCAAATCACAGCGTAGCGGTTTAGAAGTTACTGTTACAAAGCCATCATCATTTGATGATTCACAGGATATATGTGATTTACTTATAAGAGGAAAAGCCGTAATTGCCAACCTTGAAGGCTTTGAACCAACTGAAGCACAGAGAGTAATGGACTTTATAAGCGGATGTGTATATGCGATGAACGGTAACCTTCATCAGATATCTAAGTATATCTTTATCTTCTCACCTGATAACATTGATTTATCCGGAGATTTCTTAGATACCATGACTGCTCAGGGATTTGGTGTTCCAACAATTAACCGTGAGTTTTAATTCTATATATTTTTTTAGTTAATGATGATGTTGGTTCAATATCATCATTAATTTTTGAGTATAATAATATCCGTGAACGCATGAAAAGGAGCATATAATATGATAACAGCTAAAGAAATACGCAGTAAAAAATTCAGGCTTGCAAAAGGCTATGATAAGGAAGAGGTTGATGAGTTTCTTTCTAATGTTTCTGATGAATTCAGCAAACTTACAGTTGAGCTTTCAGAATTAAATTCCAAATATGAAACATTATCAAAGGCTCTTACCTATTACAAAGAGCTTGAAAATGCTCTTCAAAAGACAATGGTAATTGCACAGAAAAATGCTGATGATACTTTAACCACAGCAAAAAATAATGCTAAAATCACCATTGATACAGCTAACAAAACTGCCACAGACACACTAGAGGCCGCAAGACAATCTGCAAAGGCAGCTATTGATGCAGCTAACAATACAGGTAAGCAGATAGTTCTTGAGGCAACAAAGCAGTCTGACGAAATAATTGCTATTTCAAATGATCGTGCCGCAAAGACAATTTCAAATGCTAATAAAACAGCCACAACTACACTTAATGAAGCTGCCATGAAAGCCGCTTCATATGAAGAGGCTGCAAGAGAAAAAGCAATTGAAATGCTCACAAAGGCTTCATCGGATTACAATACTATAAAAAATATGACAAGAAATCTCATTGCCGAATATGAGAATTATAAAGCACAGTTCAAAAATCTTGCAATGATGCAGTTTGATTTAATTAATGGCAAGGCCTTTGATATTAATCTTGCAGGATTAAAGGCAGCAGACGAAAACTTCAATGTTGAACTTGATTTTGACAGCATGTACGAACAGTACAAGAACACACATTTCAATACAGATGAAATCGTCTCTTCTGTAGAGCCGGCCCAGGTTGAATATGCACAGGCTGTTGAATCAGCGCCTTTCGAACCTGCTGATTATCCTGAACCTGTTGTTGAAGAAATAATCGCAGCAGAAAGTGAAGATACTACAGATGGAAAGATTACTGTTACAGAAATTCATGATGATGATGTAATTAATGACACAATAGAATCAAATGATGAATCTGATACAAATAACATCAGTGATTCTTCAGATAATAATGATATTATCAATAGTATTGATGATATTGATAACATTAATGATATTCTTGAGAAAATAAGCGACATTGATTTTAATGACGAGGAACCGGCTAAAGATAACAGTGAACTGGATGCAATAAAAGATATTCACAAAATTGACGGACTAGAAGATACTGCCGTTAATCCTCCTGTATCTAACAACACTGATTCAAAAGAAGACGATACTTTTGATGATCTTGACTTAGAAGATAAGATTGCTGATAACACAGATAATTATAATATTCTTTTCAAAGCACAGACATCTACAAAAAACAGACCGGCAGTCAATACATTTGATGATGAAATAATCGATAATGAACTTGCTGAGGATGATTTTGACGAAAACGCTTACAGCGCCCTTGACAATGCATTTAATAACATGCTTGATAAAGTCTTGGCTGACGCTGAAAATGATGTACCTGCAAAGGATGATTTTTCTTTTGATGATGATGATTTTAGCGATGAAGAATCAGCAGATGATGAACTCAAAGAAGATAACAAAGTAGCAAAGGAAGAAAAAGAGGATTCGGCAAAGTCAATTGATAAGCTTAGTAACGATACTAACGATACCAAAGAAAGCAACATGAATATCGGCATTTCCTTTAGCAGTTCAGACGACTCTGATATATTCTCAGAAGATGATACCGAAGAGGATGACGATGAATTTATCTTTGATGATACAGATGATAACGGTGATGACTCTATTGGTATTACATTTGATTTTTTAGATAAATAATTGATTGGAGTTATTAATGAAAAAGAATATACTTGCCTTATTTTTCTGCTTTATTTTGATTATAACTGATCAGATAACAAAGCACTTTGCAAGTCTTAAGCTTATGGGGCACCAGGATAAGAAAATAATAGGAGATTATCTTGTTTTTCATTACTTGGAAAACCGCGGTGCCGCATTCGGGATACTTAACAACCAGAGAATATTCTTTATAATATTAACATTGGTATTTAGTTTGATTTTTGTCATCTTTTATTATAAGATGCCTAAAACAAATCGTTTTTTCCCGCTTAGACTTTTGCTTATCGTAGTCTTTGGTGGCGCAATGGGTAATTTCATTGACAGAATACACAGCGGTTATGTAATAGATTTTATCTATGTTAAATTTATTAATTTCCCTGTATTTAATGTTGCTGATATTTATATTACCTGCTCATGTTTTCTTGTTGCATTTTTATTTCTTTTTTACTATAAAGATGAAGACTGGAACGAGATTTCCCAAGGCTTTAAACCTCAGAAAAACTCTTAGATAGTGGGTAAATATATATGAAACAGGAAAATGCAATTGATTTTGTAGTAACTGAGTTCGACAGTGGAAAAAGAATTGATAAATATATCTCAGAAAGTAAAATTGTATCTGAGATGAACATTCCAACTTCGAGGTCGTATGTACAGAAACTTATTAAAAACGGCGATGTACGTATCAATGATAAAACAGTTAAAAACAGTTATGTTGTCTGTGAAGGTGATCAGGTAACGGTCGTTATTCCTGATGCAATTATTCCCGACATTTTACCTGTAGATATACCTCTTGATATCGTATATGAAGATGATGATGTAATCGTAATTAATAAAGAGAAGGGAAGAGTTGTTCATCCTGCACCGGGACATTACAATGACACGATTGTTAATGCTCTTATGTATCATTGTAAGGATAACCTTTCCGGAATTAACGGTGTTCAAAGGCCGGGTATTGTTCATAGAATTGATATGAATACCACCGGTCTTATTGTTGCGTGCAAAAATGATAATGCTCATCAATTTATTGCAGAGCAGTTAAAAGCACATTCAATTACAAGAAAGTACGAAGCAATCGTATATAACCATTTTTCTGATGAAGCAGGAACTATTGATGCACCGCTTGGTCGCAGCAAAAATGACAGAAAAAAAATGTGTATTCGTCCTGATGGCAAACCTGCTGTAACACATTACAAAGTATTAGCCAACTTAAAGAATAATTTTGCACATATAGAATGCAAATTGGAGACCGGACGCACCCATCAGATAAGGGTTCATATGGCAAGTATAAAACACCCGTTATTAGGAGATTCTATATACGGACCAGCTACATGTCCATACAATACCAATGGACAGACTCTTCATGCAGGAACACTTGGTTTTATACATCCTACAACAAAAGAATATATGGAATTTAAAAGCGAGCTACCTGATTATTTCAAGAAAATACTAAACAATCTTTCACCACAGTAGGAGGCTTCATATGCAACGCAAACTACTAAAAGATCTAATCGCATGGAAAAACAAAATCAATAAAAAACCTCTTGTAATAAGCGGTATAAGAGGAGTAGGTAAAACATTTTTAGCAGACGATTTTATACACACCTCTTTCTCTGCTAATGTTTACTTCAACTTTGAACTTGACAGTACAGCTGCGTCATTATTCAGTTCGGATATTACTAACACTCTTAACAATATTTCTTCATATTACGATACTGAAATTGATTATGAAAATACAGCAATCGTGCTGGATGAATTCGTGTCAGACAATGTTATGGATTTTATAACCGAATATTCAAAGCATGTAAAAAGCTTCGCTTCATCAGCCGATAAAACAAATCTTATCAAATTAAATATTATATGTCTTATATCAGACTGCAACCTGATGGGGTATTTTTATAAAAACAAGCCGGTTGATTTGCTGATTGATAACACTGCTTATTTCCAGCACATTATACTGTATCCATTTGATTTTGATGAATTTCTTCAGGCTATAGGCAAAGACTGGTATTGTGAAACCATATCTGAACATTTCTCAACCAACAAACCTGTTCCTGATATTGTGCATGAGGAACTGCTTAATTACTTTAATCTGTATATTTATATCGGTGGCATGCCATATGCAATTAACGAATATCTTATGACTAACTCACTTACAAACATAAGTCAGTGTCACCATCAGATACTAAATAACAACCTGATGGATTTGTACGAAAGAGTCGACTATGGTGAATTCATAAAAACCTCGGCCGTATACAACACGATACCTGCGCAGTTAAGCAAACCAAACCACAAATTTCAATATACGCTTATCCGCAAAGGTGCTACATGCAATATATATAAGCACAGTATTAACAATATATGTTCTATAGGATATGCAAAAAAGTGCTGTAAATCCGATATGGAATCATCATTCAAACTTTATATGTGTGATGTCGGACTTCTTAATTCCTTAAATAAAGCCAATAACAATGATGAATTCAACAAAAGCCTCATTGAAAACTATGTATTTGAGAATCTTATTGCTAACGGCAATGACGTAACATTCTGGGAATCAAAATCCCAGGCAAAGATAGATTTCGTTACCAAAAAGAACGATCATATATATGCAATCGAGGTAAAAAACAGTCAGGATACACGCTCTAAAAACTACAGTATATTTAAAGAAACAGTATCCGAAAATGACGGACTCATTAAAGTATCTACCAGGAATTTTTCATACAATAAAGGAATAAAATACATTCCTTTGTATGCAGTTTCATGTATATAGAATTTTAAATTTGGCAAAATACACAACCAAAATATTGAAAACCCAAAATGTAAACACACTACATTTTGGGTTTTATTCGATTGGTGTAGAAAAACAACCGTATAAAAGCAACAAATTTTTAGTAATTTTTATTATTGACACTTAGATTCTATTACTGTAGACTATTCTTGCACACTTCACTACAGCAGTAGCAAACAGGTGTTGCAAAATATAGAAGGAATTAGTAGTGTAATGAGTGAAATAAGATTACATGACGGCGAACTTAATATAATGGAACTACTGTGGTCCAACAAAGAATTAGCCGCCAAGGATATTGCAAAAATTATAAAGGAATATATCGGTTGGGAAAAAAACACCACATATACGGTTATTAAACGACTTATTGATAAAGGGGCTATATCAAGAAAAGAACCCGGATTTGTATGCAGCGCGATTATTACTAAAAAGCAGGTACAGGAAATCGAGACAAAACATCTTTTAAGTTCACTTTATAACGGATCGCTTAATTCGTTTATAACAGATTATCTTAAGTACCAGAAGCTTTCAAACCTTGAGATATTAGAATTAAAACGAATCATAAACAAGCAAATATAATTTTTGTTTTGTTTTTGAGATAAATATATTCAGCTATCTACATTTATATTTCATTTAAGCTTTTATAAACATGGCAGACACAGAAACAGGTATTCAATATGAGTATTTTGTTTCTGTGTTTGTTTTTTGAATTTATATATGTATTTATTGTTTAAGTTTATCGATGTGAAAGTAGTCGACAATACAATGTTTCGCGAAAAGTAACTATTCGCGAAACGCAGGTTTTACGAACAGTTTGCATTATTTTAACCCATATGATATAATATTCTCATATAAATACGATTACCGGAGTGACCAATTAATGAATCAAAAGCCTTTAGAAAGCAAATCTGTCAGTTATTCCGAACAGATTAAAATAGATAATACCGTAAAGCTTCGTCAGCTAGAGGAATCACTTCCTGACTTTACAAAGGAATTTTTTCTTGGAATTAAGAATCAGACATCATCACGTACACGAATAAGTTACGCATATGATCTACAGATTTTCTTTGATTTTCTCTTAGAACATTGTAACAGATTTAAGTCAAGATCATCTGTACAGGATTTTTGTGTCAAAGATCTTGAATTACTGACGCCTACGGATATTGAGTTATACCTTGATTATCTTTCTTATTATGTTAAGGACGGCAAGGCCCATTCTAACGATGAAGCCGGTATAAAACGCAAAATCACATCTCTTAGAAGCTTTTATAACTATTTTTATCGTAAAGAAGCCATTACATATAATCCGGCAAGCCTTGTAAGAACGCCTAAGCTTCACTCAAAAGAAATTATACGTCTTGATATCGATGAAATTGTCAAATTGCTCGACAAAGTCGAATCAGGTGAGGATTTATCGGATACACAGAAAAAATATCATGATAAAACCCGTGTAAGGGATTTAGCGCTGTTAACATTATTACTTGGTACAGGAATTCGTGTTTCTGAGTGTGTAGGCATTGATATTAATGATGTAGATTTTAATAATAACGGAGTAAAAATCACACGAAAAGGCGGTAACGAATCTATCGTATATTTTGGTGATGAAGTCGAAAAAGCTCTTAAGGATTATCTAGAGGAACGATTAAAAATTGTTACACCTGACGGTCATGAAAATGCATTTTTCTTATCAATGCAGAAAAAAAGAATGTCTGTACGTGCAGTCGAAAAACTTGTTAAGAAATATTCGATGCTTGTAACATCCATAAAGCATATAACGCCACATAAATTACGAAGCACATATGGTACTAATCTATACCAGGAAACCGGTGATATATATCTTGTTGCTGATGTTTTAGGCCACAAGGATGTTAATACAACAAAGAAACATTACGCTGCAGTTGACGATTATCGCAGACGAAGTGCTGCTAACGTAGTCAAATTACGTGAGAAATAGAAAATGTAAAAAACACGGAACGCAATACAAATGTAATATGTATTGCGTTCCATGTTTATATATAAATATATTGTATCAAAGCATTATCATTTACAGACTTACTCATATACAGGTATTATCAAATATGAACCTGCATTAATATTGTCACTCTTAAGATTATTAATGCTCTTAATCTCTTCTACATATTCCTTATTATCCTTATACATATCATAGTCAGCATATTCATTCGCAATGCTCCATAATGTTGCCCCGCTCTTAACTTCAATGCTTATTACTCTCTTCTCCTTATTATTAGATGCATGAGTTGTGTTAGTGCTGTTATATATTCCAACTATAAGTGTAATCATAATTACTGCACCTATGCAGATAACCTTGAATGCTCTCTTTCTGATTATATTATATATAGTATTAACTTCATTATGTCTGCTGTAATATCTGTTCATTGCTGCTTCCTCCTAATCGAACATTTGTTTATATTTGAATTATATCGAACATTCATTCGCTTGTCAACAATAAATCGAACATTTTTTCGAACATTTTTTCATTAAAGCAAACATTTGTTTGATTTTCCTGTATCTATGTGTTAATATCTATGTGTGGGAATTATAATCCCACCTACATGATAATTCTTTTACGGAGGAATATGATTATTATGGAATATGGAAAGATTACAGCAAAGCAGCAACAGATACTTGATTATATAAAGAGTATTATCTTATCAAAGGGATATCCGCCTACAGTTAGAGAGATTTGTGAGGTTGTCGGTCTTAAGTCGACTTCATCCGTTCATGCTCACCTTGAGACTCTTGAAAAGAACGGTTATATCAGAAGAGATCCGGCTAAGCCAAGATGTATTGAAATTGTAGATGACACTTTTAATCTTACACGAAGAGAGGTTGTTAATGTTCCTCTTGTGGGAACAGTTGCCGCAGGTTCACCTCTTCTTGCAACAGAGAATATTGACAGCTACTTCCCTCTTCCGGCTGAATACATGCCTCAGGGCGAAGTGTTTATGCTCAATGTTAAGGGCGACAGTATGATTAACATCGGAATATATGATGGAGATCAGATTCTTGTTCAGAAGCAAAGCACAGCAAAGAATGGCGAGGTAATTGTCGCTTTAGTTGAAGACAGCGCCACTGTCAAGACATTTTACAAGGAAGACGGACACATACGTCTCCAGCCTGAAAATGATTCCATGGATCCTATTATTGTACCGGATTGCATGATACTTGGTAAAGTAATCGGTCTTTTCAGAATGATGTAACATTACATATAGCAAAAAAAGAAGATTGTACACTTATGTTACAATCTTCTTTTTTATTTGCTATATTTACATCATATAAATGATTTTAGAGTTCATCTATGCTGACATTTTTACCGTCTCTCCATATTCTCTCAAGGTCATAGAAAAGTCTGTCTTCCTTAGAAAAAATATGAACAACAACATCACCGTAATCCATAAGGACCCAATTAGAAGAGCGGTTACCCTCAACTCTCTTAACGTCGAATCCGGCCTTTGATAACATCTCATCAACATTACTCTGTATAGCCTGTACCTGAAGTGTGTTATCACCGCTGCAGATAACGAAATAATCCGCTATTACAGATACGCCTGAAATATCAATTATACTGATATCCTGGGCTTTTTTATCTGTCATTGCATTATAAGCAGTCTTTACTATAACAGCTGCATCCTTCATATTCAAAACCTCCATATTTTTTTATTTTAATCTTTTATAATATTCTAAAGTTTCAATTGTTGACCGGTCAATTATATCTTTTTCAGAAGAATCCTCAAGATAATCAAGTACGCAGATAAGCTTCATCTTAACAGCATCCTCAAGTCCTTTATTGAAAGCACAGTATCTTACCTTCTCAAGACCCGGTATCTTTTTTCTTGAAGGCTCGATATAATCGGATATAAAAAGTATACATTCTAATTTGTTCATCCCCGGCTTACCCGTTGTATGGCATCTGATTGCCTCAAGAATCTCATCATCGTCAATTCCGTATTTACTTTGTGCATAGTATGCTCCAAGCTTTCCGTGTAAAAGATGTGGCATTTTTCTTTCTGTCTCAGAAATACATATATTATATTTTTCGCATCGCTTTAGCATCGTATCATCATCATGATATTTTGCGCAGTCATGCAGTAAGCCTGCCATCATAGCTTTATCTATGTCATATTCATATTTCATTGCAAGAGATGCACATGTATACATTACACCAACAGTATGAATATATCTTTTTGCCGGCAATTTTTCTTTAAGCTTTTCTTCTATCTCAAAAATTCTTTTATCCATTACCATACTTCCTTTGCAAGTGACTCATTATCATAGAGTATTTTTAAAGCTTCCGGTGGCATCCTGTCCTCAATCGATTTATTACCTACAAAATCATCTCTTATTTTAGTTGAGGAAATGTCAAGCTGCGGCATATCAATCATATAAATTGAAGCATTGTAGCGCTCAACCAGATTATTTCTTACACTTTCAACATATGAATTGTCACATCCCGGTCTCATTGCCGCAATGATCGAACATTTTTTGAATATCTGCTCAAAATGATACCATTTAGTCATGTTTTCAAGCGAATCCGCACCCATTATAAAGTAAAACTCATCTTCAGGATACAAAATCTTTAGCTCATCGAGTGTATCAACCGTATAGGTATAACCTTTTCTCTCAATATCCACATCGGATACCTGCATATGGTCTTTGCTTTGTAATGAAGCTTCAACCATACTTAACCTTAATTCATCAGGAAGAATGTTATTGTTCTCTTTATAAGCCGGTCTGCTTGTTGGAACAAATAATACCCTGTCCAGTTTACACTCATCATATGCCACCTGCGCCAGCAGAATATGCGCATTGTGAACAGGATTAAAGGTTCCTCCCATTATGCCTGTTCTCATGCTCATTTTGGCAATACAATCTTTCTGTCTTTTTCATTTTTTGCAGGCTTGTAAAGCACAATCTTCTTGCCTATTACCTGAACGAGCTCACTTCCTGTTCTTTCAGATAATATTCTTCCAATCTCTTTAGGATCATCCATACAGTTCTTAAGGACTGAAATCTTAACAATCTCTCTTTTTTCAAGAACTTCGATGACCGCATTAGTAACTTCCGGTGTAAGGCTGGCTTTACCAACATTGAATACCGGCTCTATATTCATCGCAATACTTTTTAAATAAGCTCTTTGTTTACTTGTCATTGTTATCTCCTTTGTCATCATTATTTATAATAATCAAATGATAAACCATACATTCTGACCGTATCGCCTTCGTTAATACCGAGTTCCTCAAGCTGTTCGAGTATTCCATTGTCCCTTAAGAACTTCTGGAAGAACGCAAATCCCTTTTCAGATTCAAGATTGGTATATCCAAGCATCTTCTCAATTCTTGGTCCTTCTACTACATACTCATCATTTTCTTCATCATATTCAACAGTAAATGGTAATGATTCGTATGCCAGTTTTTCCATAGGATCATATTCCTGTTCAAATACAATAGGAGTATCGTCAATACCGTCAAGTAACTCTCTTACATAATACAAAAGCTCATTGACACCTTTTCCCGATACAGCCGATATAGGAAATATTTTAACTCCAAGAGGCTCGTATTTTTCACGTAAAAGTGTAATTACAGTCTCTTCATCATCTCCGTAGAAGCAGTCTATCTTATTAGCTGCTATAACCTGTGGCTTATTTTTCAAATCACTGTTGTACTGTTCAAGCTCATTGTTAATAAGCTCAATATCGTTGATAGGATCACGTCCTTCAACGCCTGCAGCATCAACTATATGAATAATAACCTTAGTTCTCTCTATATGTTTAAGGAACTCATGACCAAGTCCTATACCTTCACTTGCACCTTCTATAAGTCCCGGAATATCTGCAATTACAAAGCCGTCAGCTCCGTCTAAATCCACAACTCCAAGGTTAGGATTCAGGGTGGTAAAATGGTAGTTGGCAATCTTTGGTTTTGCATTTGTTACACGGGAAAGGAACGTAGATTTTCCTACATTAGGGAATCCTACAAGTCCAACATCAGCGATAACCTTTAATTCCAAAGTAAGGTTGAGCTCCTTTGCCGGCTGGCCGGGTTGAGCGTACTTAGGCGCCTGCATTGTCGGTGTGGCATAATGCTGGTTACCTTTACCGCCATTACCGCCTTTAAGAACAACCTGACGATTATTGCCGTAAGACATATCAGCAATAACTCTCTGTGTCTCTTTTTCCTTAATAACGGTTCCTTCCGGCACTTTAATGATGATGTCTTCTCCGTCTTTTCCGTGACATCTCTTTTTCTGTCCGTCTTCACCGTTACCGGCAACATATTTTCTTATGTGTCTAAAGTCATTAAGTGTATTAATTCCTTTATCCACAACAAATATTACATCGCCACCTTTACCGCCGTCACCGCCATCTGGTCCGCCGGCAGGAACAAATAACTCACGTCGAAAGGAAACATGTCCGTCTCCTCCCTTACCTGATTTTATAAATATATCAGCACTATCTGCAAACATAATAAATTCTCCAAAAAATTTAAAAATCCCAAATCTCCCGTCCAAAATCAATCGAACGGGAAATCTGGGCTTAAGTCAAGTCTGTCTTATTTCTCAACAGGATAAACGCTTGCCTGCTTCTTATCTCTGCCTTTTCTTTCAAATCTTAAAACACCGTCAACCTTTGCGTATAATGTGTCATCTCCACCGATTCCAACATTGATACCTGGATGAATCTTAGTTCCACGCTGTCTATAAAGAATGTTTCCTGCTAAAACAAACTGTCCATCTGCTCTCTTCGCTCCAAGTCTCTTTGACTCTGAGTCTCTACCGTTCTTAGTAGAACCAACTCCCTTTTTATGAGCGAATAACTGAAGGTTCAATTTTAACATTGTCCTACACCTCCTTGATGTTAATTCGAATAAAATCTGTGTACTCATTGCTTATCATCCTAAGTCCTAAAACCATGGATTCAAGCAACAATTTTGATTCAGAAGACGGTTCATCTGTGAATGAAAAATCCATTCTGCCGCTTTCTTCATCAACCTCAACGCTAAATAAGTCAGATGTGAACTGTTCAACGGAATTAACGGTTGTAGTCGTCAATATAGATATTGCCGAACAAACAATGTCTTCCCCGGAATAAGCATATCCTGCGTGTCCGCTTATGCTGAAACCTTTTATCACACCTTCTGCATCTTTGTAAATAGTCGCGTCAGTCATACTAAATACCTGTTATGCATTAATCTTTTCAATCTTAACCTTAGTATAAGGCTGTCTGTGACCATTCTTCTTGTGGTATCCAGATTTTCTCTTATACTTGTAAACGATAACCTTCTTAGACTTACCATCCTCGATAACTGATGCTGTAACTGTTGCGTTAGCTACGTCAGAACCAACAAGCATCTTGTCACCATTTACTGCGATAACCTGATCGAAAGTATACTCTGATCCGGCCTCGACACCAAGCTTTTCAACTTTAATGATATCGCCTTCAGATACTTTATACTGCTTTCCACCTGTTGCAATAATTGCGTACATAAGGCACCTCCTAATTTATCATTACTCGCCAGCTTCGGTACTACTCTTAAAAAAGTGTAGATTTGTAACCTCACTGTGCGGCATCTTTATTAGTTTACATACTAAATTTATGTTCGTCAAGTGTTTTTTCAAAATAAATTTTAACTTACTCACACTTCTTCCCAACCACCTCATGTAGCGGTGCTTTTATTTTCTTCCTTGTAATCTCAACAAGGTTAAGCTTAGTAATATCTATCACTGTTGTTTTAATCGGATCTTTTGAGAGAAGTCTGCTAAGATAGCTCATCATCTGATCTTTCATCTCATCATCGTCAACGTCGATAAAATCGACAATGATTATACCGGAAAGATTTCTTAAACGAATCTGTCTTGCAATCTGGTCGCATGCTTCAAGATTAATCTTGTGAAAAGTCTCCATTGGCTGCTTCTTGCCCTTGATAGCCTTGCCGGTATTAACATCTATTACCGTAAGTGCTTCTGTCGGTTCAATTACAAGGAATCCGCCGGATTTTAGCCATACATGTTTCCTTAGCGCATCCTGAAGAATTTTCTCAAGGTTGTAAAGCTTACAAAGCGGATATTCATCGTCATAAAATCTTATTTTATCGGCGATATCTTTTAGGTTTGCAGTGGCATAACTGCATATACTGTCGTAGAGATTCTTATCATCCACCACAATTTCCTTAAGACCTGCGGTATTAATATTTTTTACAGCCGCCATGCAGGCCGGTTCACTTTCATACACACATGTACCGCTTTTGGCATGCATCGCAGTATCAATGACTGATTTGTAGCGGCGTATGCATTCTTTTACATCATTGATAATATCCTCATCTATTGCACTTGTAGCATTGGTTCTTGCTATAATTGCAAATTCATCCTCACAAAATGGTTTAATCAGTTCAAGTAAATGTTCCCTTTTTTCTTTATCCTTTATCTTAGATGAGACATTTACTCCTTTTTTTCCATGCATAAGCACGCAGTACTGCCCGGTTATCTCAAAGTTGCAGGTAAGGGAAACCTTTTTTAACTTCATCGCTTCTTTTTGAACCTGAACCAGTACGAGGTCACCCGTGCAGAATTTATCAGTATTCTTTCTGTTTAAGAATATCGGTGACCTGCAGTCGGTTGCTGACAGATATCCCGGATTAACCTTATCGTATCTGACAAATACCGCATCAATATTCTTGACAATATTGTCAACAACACCTACATATATATTTCCGAGAATATTACTTTCTTCGTTATAAAGATTAATCTCGACAGGTGTATCATTATCAAATGTATATGAGATTATATCATCATTTCTTCTGGTAAAAATCAGTCTTTTCACTGTTCTTATCCACCTCACTTAGCGCAATAAGATTTCCTTCTTCATCTCTTGAATACATCTGTGTTCTGTGGTAAGCAAATGTGTATTCATCAAAATCATAGCCGGCGTATTTGCAAAAAGCATCCATAACAAGCTTAGGGCTTAAATTGTCATTGCTTCCTGTTGATAAAAGAAGGTAGACACATATTCCGTTGTCATCAACCTGAAATGACTGTGAATTAATTGCCGATGTATCTTCTATACATTCATACTCGAAAATAAGCGGTCTTATATCAACTATTGCTTCACTCTTTTTTGTTTTCTTAAGGACTTCTATTTTTTCATTAGCCAAAAATTCGCTAAACTTAGCATAGAACTCCTGTTTTGAAGGCGGATTACTTTTCTCTTCATATTCTTCCTGACGGATCTTCACATAATAACCTGCCCCTTTAACAATTGACATCGAGTTTTTAGCCTTGTCATTAAGAAGAATAATATCTGTTATCTCAATTCCGTCAACACTTGTATCATTGATTCTTTTCATCATGTCATACTTGTCAGTATAACTGTTGATTGATAAATCAAGATATTCTCCGTCACTTGTTATGCCAACTCCAAGAGGTGCAGAAAAAGACATGAGCTGATGAGGGCTGAATCCCTTCGAATACTCAACATCTATTCCGGCACGTCTGAAATTCTTCTGAAAACTTCTCATAACGTCAAGATGACCGATAAATCTTATTACTCCATATTTACTGAATCTTATTCTGACCTTCATATCTTAAACCTCCGAAGCTGACGGACATATTCCCGCTTTAAATGACGCTGCCCCACATCCGTTGCATCTTTGTCTGCAGTTAGGTGTTACAGTCTGATTTTTAGCATTTTCATATTCTCTCCAAAGGAAACTCTTAGAAACACCGCAGTCAATAAAATCCCAAGGGAGAATCTCATCCTTGTCACGCTCTCTTACAGTATAAAAATCCGGGTCAACACCACACTCTTTAAAGATGTCCATCCATTTGTCATAATCAAAATATTCTGACCATGCGTCATATAAACAACCGCTAAGATATGCCTTCTTTATAACAGCAGCAACTCTTCTGTCACCTCTTGCAAATACACCTTCAAGCATAGTCGTCTCCGCCTCGTGCCAGTTGTACTTAATGCTCTTTTGATTAAGCTGTTCTCTCATCTTGCCGTTCAGGAATCTTTGTTTTTCAAGAAATTCTTCTTTTGAGTTCATTCTCACCCACTGGAACGGTGTAAATGGCTTTGGTACAAAAAATGATGTACTTGAAGTGATGCTGACCTTTCCGTTACGCTGGTCTTTTGGAATCGTATAGTACTCTCTTGCAATACGGTCTGAAAGAATTGCGATTCCCTCAATATCCTCATAAGTCTCTGTAGGCTGTCCGAGCATAAAATACAGTTTAACTTTGTTCCAGCCGCCGTTAAACGCCTTCATGGCACCTTCAAGTATTACTTCCTCGGTAAGACCTTTATTAATTACATTTCTCTGTTTTTGTGTACCCGCCTCCGGCGCAAATGTAAGGCTGCTCTTTTTTATATCCTGCACTTTATTCATTACATCAAGTGAAAATGCATCTATTCTAAGTGAAGGGAGCGAAATATTAACGTAACGTTTCTTACACTCATCAATAAGGAAATACACAAGTTCTTTTAACTGACTGTAGTCAGATGAACTAAGAGAACTTAAGGAAATCTCCTCATGTCCTGTATTTTCAAGCATAAGCATTGCCTTCTTTTTAAGAAATTCAAGATTTCTCTCTCTAATCGGACGATAAATCATTCCTGCCTGGCAGAATCTGCAGCCTCTTATACAGCCTCTTTGGATTTCAAGAACAACTCTGTCCTGCGTAACCTTTATAAAAGGAACCAGTGGTTTCTCCGGATAGTTAATATCACTTAAATCGCTTATAATAATCTTTTTTATCTTATCTTTAGCGTGTAGATTATTCTTTTTAAATTCCTTGATTGTACAATCTTCATTGTATGAAACATCATAAAACTGAGGCACGTATATGCCCTCAAGTTCAGCTATTTTTTCAAGGAACTGCGTTCTTGTTCCTCCCGTTGCCTTATTTTCCTTATAAATCTCAATTACGTCATCATATATTTTTTCGCCTTCTCCGATACAGAAGAAATCAAAAAACTCCGCAATCGGTTCAGGATTATACACACATGGACCTCCTCCTACAACGATAGGGTCATCCTCGCCTCTGTCCGTTGCACTAAGTGGAATACCTGCCAAATCAAGCACCTGAAGAATGTTGGTGTAACACATCTCATACTGAAGCGTAATTCCAAGGAAATCAAATTCCTTAACCGGTGTCTGTGTCTCGAGGGTAAAAAGCTTAATGCTTTGCTCCCTCATAAGCTTATCAAGATCAACCCACGGAGAATATACACGTTCACAATATGTATCCTCTCTCTTATTGAGCGAATCATATAAAATCTGAATTCCAAGATGCGACATTCCAATCTCGTATACATCAGGAAAACACATAGCAAACCTTACGTCCACATCTGCTAAATCCTTTTTTACCATATTATATTCGTTACCAATGTATCTTTCCGGTTTTTCAACCATCATAAGCTGCTTGTCTGTCAGTGCCAGCTTTTCCATATTTTTCGTCCTCATTTCCACAAAAATGTATCGTATATTACATTGCAATTATTCCTCATTTTAAAATAAACCTTCAATAAAGTAAAGAGGTTCACAGTTATAAACACTTGAATACACAACTTCTTTATGCTAGTATTTTTTTGAATAATTTTTTATATTATTTTCAATGTAAAGAAAGGACATTCTAAATGAAAAATAACAGAGAACGTTATGAGGATTACAAAAGTACCGGTTTTCTCTTTATTCCCTTTGGAATAATCGGAATTGCGTATACCTTGCTGGATTATTTTGATATCATAAAATTCGCAAACTTTGTAACTAATCTTTTTCAGTTTTGTGTCATTACGATCATGTTTGTCATCTTTATAGCAATCGGAGTCAGTTCTTTAATCACTGCAAAAAAGCTTAAGGCTTCTGCAGACGAACAGGACGATATTATCTCTAAGGTTAACGCCTATATCAAGGATAATCTCACTGATGACTATATTAAAAGATGTGCGGATAATAACGGTTTAACAGATACAAATGATGCAGATTCCTATTACGTTGTAGTTGAAAGCTTTACAAATGATTTAAAAAATGAATTTGCCGATGTAGACGAAGATTTATTATCAGAGCTTACAGGCAATTACTACAACGAAAATTTTTAATTTATTTTGAAAGGATGAAAAAAAATGAGTTTTCATTATGTAAAAGAAATCATTTCACCGGAAGTACTTAAGGACATGTTCCCACTTCCAAAAGAACAAAAGGAAGCTAAGAAAATAAGGGATCAGAAAATTGCCGACGTATTCACAGGCAAGTCGAACAAGTTCCTTGCAATCATCGGACCATGCTCAGCTGATAACGAAGATGCCGTATGTGACTACATCTCACGTCTTGCTAAGGTTCAGGAACAGATTGAAGATAAGATTATAATTATCCCTAGAATCTACACTAACAAACCTAGAACAACAGGTATGGGTTACAAAGGAATAATTCACCAGCCGGATCCAGAGAAAAAACCGGACTTTGGTGAAGGACTTGTTGCAATGAGAAAAATGCACTTAAAGGCCATTGGTGAAACTGGTCTTACGGCAGCAGACGAGATGCTTTATCCTGAGAATTTCCCATATGTAGACGATATTCTCTCTTATGTTGCAGTCGGTGCCCGTTCTGTTGAAGACCAGCAGCACAGACTTACAATAAGCGGCATGGACATTCCTGCCGGAATGAAAAATCCTACAAGTGGTGATTTTTCGGTAATGCTTAATTCATGTATCGCAGCCCAGTCAAAGCATACTTTCCTTTACCGTGGTCACGAAGTTAAAACTGACGGTAATCCACTTACACACACTATTCTTCGTGGAGCTGTCAACAAACATGGACAGGCTATTCCTAATTACCACTACGAAGACATCCTACGTCTTATCGAAATGTATGGTAATTTGGACCTTGCTAATCCTGCAGTTATTATTGATGCTAACCACTCAAATTCAAACAAGAAATACTTTGAGCAACCAAGAATCGTTAAAGAGGTTCTTCATAACCGCCGCTCATCTAAAGATATTGAAAACATCGTAAAGGGTGTTATGGTTGAAAGCTATATTGAACCAGGTAACCAGGGAATCCATGAGCACATCTACGGAAAATCAATTACAGATGCCTGCATCGGATGGGAAGAGACAGAAAAGCTTCTTCTTGATATGGCTGAGTTATTATAATATTTCATTATTCTTGTTTTCGCTAGTAATTCACGATTGCGGCCTAGGTCACGACACGGGGACTACTAGCGAAATTTTTTATCTATATATTCTAATGTTCGTATAAAATATTCTTAATTACTGATGCATACCTGCAATGTAAGTCATCACTGCACTAACTGTCTTGGCATCCTGAATCTCTCCCTTAATAATCATCTCATATAACTGCATAGGAGAATATTTTTCAACTGTAACAAATTCATTATCATCAAGGGATGCATTTGTCTTTTTACTAACTTTACACTCATAAATGTAAACCATCTCATTGGTATAACCAACACTTGTATATATATCTATAAGATGTTTTGCATCTTTTTCATCACAAATATATCCTGTTTCCTCTCTAAGCTCTCTTAATGCCCCTGTAAGGGGATTATTATCATCACCTATTCCTCCTGCCGGAATCTCAAGCGAGCTTTTATCTATCGCATGTCTGTACTGTCTGACGCAGATTATATTACCATCTTCATCTACAGGAAGTACACTTACTACAGGTTTATGATCAATATAGTCCCAACACTGCGTATTGCCGTTAGAAAACCTCATCGTATCCTTGTAATAATCAAGTATGCTTCCTTTATGTATCAACTCTCTTTTTTCAACAAAAACATTTTTATTTATATCCATAACACACCATCCACTTCTATAAGAGGTAAAAAAATAGTCGGGATTAATAATCCCGACTATTAAGAATCTTATTTAGCATACTCAATTACTCTATTTTCACGAATCAGATTAACTTTAATCTGTCCAGGGTAATTCAATTCACTTTCAATTCTCTTAGTTATGTCTCTTGCTATAAGAATCATATCTTCATCAGATACAAGCTCAGGAATTACTGCTACACGAATTTCCCTACCTGCCTGAATTGCAAAAGACTTTTCAACTCCCTTGAAGCTGTTTGCAATATCTTCTAACTGTTTTAATCTGTTTGTATAAGTCTCAAGTGTCTCTTTTCTTGCACCAGGTCTTGCAGCTGAAATAGTATCAGCAGCCTGAACTAAGCATGCAATAAGTGACTGTGGCTCAACATCTCCATGATGTGCTTCAACTGCGTTAATAATAAGAGTGCTCTCTTTATATTTTCTACACAAATCCGCACCAATCTGAATATGTGATCCTTCAATCTCGTGATCAAGCGACTTACCAATATCATGTAATAAACCTGCACGTTTTGCAACCTTGATGTCCTCACCAACCTCAGCGGCAAGAAGTCCGGTAAGCTGTGCAACTTCGATAGAATGTTTAAGAGCATTCTGACCATAACTGGTTCTGAATCTCATCTTACCAAGAAGTTTAATAAGTTCCGGATGAATTCCATGAACACCGACTTCAAGAACGGCATTCTCACCTTCTTCACGAATTAACTGCTCTACTTCTTTTTGAGCCTTTTCAACCATCTCTTCAATTCTCTGTGGCTGAATTCTTCCATCAATAATGAGTTTTTCAAGTGCAATCTTGGCAATCTCTCTTCTTATAGGATCAAATCCTGAAAGAATAACTGCCTCAGGAGTATCATCAATAATCAAATCAACACCTGTCATCGTCTCAAGAGTTCTGATGTTACGTCCCTCTCTACCGATAATTCTACCTTTCATCTCATCACTTGGTAACTGAACAACCGAAATAGTTGTCTCAGCAACATGATCTGCTGCACACTTCTGAATAGCAGTTACAACAAAATCTTTAGCCTTCTTATCAGCTTCATCCTTTGCCTTAGCTTCCATCTCTTTAATCATAACAGCTGTATCATGTTTTACTTCTTCTTCAACAGTTTTAAGTAGATATTCTTTTGCTTGCTCGGAAGTTAAACCAGATATCTTTTCAAGTTCCTGCAATTGTTTTTGCTTTGATTCTTCAAGTTCAACTCTTAATTTGTCAAGACTGATTTCCTTCTCATTGATTTTTGCTTCTTTTTTCTCAAAATTCTCAATCTTCTTATCAAGAGTCTCTTCCTTCTGTTGAACTCTCTTTTCAAGACGTCCAACTTCGGCACGACGTTCTTTAGTTTCCTTATCGAGTTCATTCTTCATCCTAATGGATTCTTCTTTAACTTCGAGAAGGGCTTCTCTCTTCTTCGTCTCAGCAGTTTCCTTTGCCTCATCTATAATTTTACCGGCCTGCGTCTTAGCATCTCCAACTATAGCTTCATGTTCAGCTACGTGTTGTTCAACAGCTGCTTTAGCAGCTTTCTTTGATGCCTTAGGACAATAAATGACCAAGAAGAAAATCGACGTAATCAAAGCAGTGACAACAGCAGATATAATTGCTGTAATCATCTGATTACCTCCTATTTAATTTTCATTGTACAAAACAACATATTAATTTTATACTAAAATAGTAGTATAGTCAACCTTATGGGGCAAATAAATATAATCAATATTTATCACAAAGGATTATTAAAAAGTTTCCTCAAGTTTCCTAATTTTCTCCTCTATCGCCTGCGTGGTTGTCTTAATTCCTATTCCTTTATTGTAAAGTGCCGCATATACTTTTTTTCTGTTCTTTGTGTCATTAAAAAAAGTAATATCACTGTATTTTCTTAAATATTTTCGTGCAATATTAAGCTCACTGTCCCCGTCATATAACTCATCTAACAGGTTATCAATCAGCTGTGAATCTACACCTTTCTCTGTCAGTTTTAGTTTGATGGCTTTGCGGCTTTTCTTTGACATGTTCATCTCGATATAATTGGTTGCAACTCTTTCATCATCAATGTAGTGAAGTTCCATTAGCTGCTTTATAACACTTTCAACAACTGATTGTGCAAAAAAGGAATCAAGCAGTTTCCTGCTCAATTCCCTTTCTGTCTTATCACTCTTTGATAATATGTCGACTGCCTTAAATCTACATCTGCGTACGCCAAATTCATTATAGATTCTCTCATATATATCATCATCAACATCCATATCAACCTGCAGACCGAGCCTGTTAATCTCGGAGTTCTTAGCCTTAAACAAAAAACCATCATCAAAATACACAACCATATATTTATCATTAATTGGTTTTATTGAATTAATAATCATTCTTCCTCCTGAGTCTGTGCTGCCACAGCCGCATCTTCACTGTGAAGAAGTCCGAATTTCTCTCTAATCTTTGTATCAATTTCCTTAAATATCTGTGGATTCTCAGAAAGGAACTGCTTAGCGTTCTCGCGTCCCTGACCAATCTTTTCGCCCTCGTATGAATACCATGAACCGCTCTTATTGATTATTCCTTCGTTCGCTGCCAAATCAAGAATATCACCTGTTGTAGATATTCCCTTACCGAACATAATATCAAATTCAGCTTCTTTAAATGGTGGTGCAACTTTATTCTTAACTACCTTAACTCTTGTTCTGTTACCATATACTTCACCATTCTGCTTAAGTGTCTCTATTCTTCTTACATCAAGACGGATAGATGAATAAAACTTAAGAGCACGTCCACCTGTTGTTGTCTCAGGATTACCAAACATAACTCCAACCTTTTCACGAAGCTGGTTAATAAATATAACAATACAATTAGACTTGTTGATTACTGCTGTAAGCTTTCTTAACGCCTGAGACATAAGACGTGCCTGAAGTCCTACATGTGAGTCTCCCATCTCGCCGTCAATCTCTGCCTTAGGAACAAGTGCTGCAACTGAATCGACAATAACAATATCAATTGCTCCGGATCTTACCATTGTCTCGGTAATCTCCAATGCCTGCTCACCGCTAAGTGGCTGTGAAATATAAAGATTGTCAATATCAACACCTATGTTCTTGGCATATGTAGGATCAAGTGCATGTTCTGCGTCTATAAATCCTGCGATTCCTCCGCGCTTCTGTATCTCTGCAACCATATGAAGAGCTACTGTAGTCTTACCACTTGATTCCGGTCCGTATATCTCAATTATACGTCCCTTTGGAATTCCACCGATTCCAAGTGCAATATCAAGGCTTAAAGAACCTGTAGGAACCGATTCTATATTCATGTTGGAATAATCATCCCCGAGTCTCATAACCGACCCCTTACCAAACTGCTTCTCAATCTGTGCTAACGCTGTATCAAGCGCTTTCTTCTTATTATCATCCATATCACTAATCTCCAATCCGAAACGACTCATAAACCGCCAATACGTACTATCATCGTTCCTTACATATGATTATATTCAATCGAACCTTTGTTCTATTAAATATTATAATAGTTTTAATCTGTTGTCAACTTATTTTTTTGATTCAATAAATAAAAAATATATGTCCGGCTGATATACTTTTTATACATCGAATAAATATTATATTAGTTTAATCGTCCCATTATGTCAAGCACATTATTATATTTAGTCAAGCAAAACTTAATCATAGAAAACCTAACTAGAAACCTTAACTAAAGAAATCTTATCTAAAGAAACCAAAAAGAAAAAAGAACAGCCTTTTAATCTGTTCTTTTTTGCAAAATCATTTTCAAGATAATAAAAAATTAATGATAAATACCTGTTGGTGCCGCCTCTGTCACCTCATATCCTGCATCTTTTAAGCCTTTTAATATCTTTTCCTTGTGTTCTGTTCCGAATGCCTCAAGTGTAATTGTAAGCTCTACTGCACTGTTACGGTTTATGCTTACAAACTGATTATGTTCAAGCTTGATTACATTTCCCTGAAGCTTTGCCAAAACCTCTGCGACATGAAGAAGCTCGCCCGGCTTATCCGGAAGCTGTACAGAAAACGTAAATATTCTGTTTCTCTGGATAAGTCCATACTGAACTACAGACGACATTGTAATTACATCCATATTACCGCCGCTTAAAATCGATACAATCTTTTTATTCTTGCAATCAAGATGTTTAAGTGCTGCAACAGTAAGAAGTCCGGAATTTTCAACTATCATTTTGTGGTTTTCAACTATATCAAGGAAACTTCCGATAAGCTCCTCATCCTCAACCGTAATTACACCGTCAAGATTCTTCTGAAGATATTTGAAAATATTGCTTCCCGGTGTCTTAACTGCTGTACCATCAGCAATTGTATCCACTGCCGGGAGTGTGACTACTTTACCTGCTTTTAGCGATTCCTGAAGGCAGTTTGCCTTTGCAGGCTCAACACCTATTACCTGAATCTTAGGATTAAGCATCTTTGCAAGTGTTGATACACCTGTAGCAAGTCCGCCTCCGCCAACAGGTACAAGAATAATATCAACTGTAGGCAGTTCCTTAAAGATTTCCATGGCAATTGTACCCTGTCCTGTTGCCACAACCTCATCATCAAACGGATGAATAAATGTATAACCTTTTTCCTTGGCAAGATCAAGCGCATACTGACATGCCTCATCATATACATTTCCGTACAAAATAACTTCAGCACCGTATCCTTTTGTTCTGTTTACCTTAATAAGAGGAGTTGATGTAGGCATTACAATCACAGCTTTTACACCATACTCTTTTGCCGCATATGCCACGCCCTGGGCATGATTGCCTGCTGATGCGGTAATAAGACCTTTCTGTCTTTCCTCATCCGACAAAGTACTTATCTTATAGTAAGCACCCCTTAATTTGTACGCTCCTGTATACTGAAGATTTTCAGGTTTTAAATATACTTTATTACCTGTCTGTTCTGACAGATAATCACTGTAAATTATCTTGGTTTTATTAATTACTTTCCCGACAATCTCTGTTGCTTCTTCAAATTTCTCAAGCTTAAGCATCTATATCACTCTCCTCCATCTCTTTATCTGTTACAAATAATGCATCAACAAATGAATCAGCATCAAATTTCTGCAGATCTTCAATCTTCTCACCGACACCGATATATTTTACCGGTATTCCAAGCTCTGCCTGAATTGCAATGGCAATTCCTCCTTTGGCAGTTCCATCTAATTTGGTAAGAATAATTCCGTCAATCTGTGATACCTCACTAAACTGTTTTGCCTGTGAAAGAGCATTCTGACCGGTTGTACCGTCAAGCACGATAAATGTCTCTTTATGCGCATCAGGATATTCCTTCTCGATTATTCTGCTGATTTTCTTTAACTCTTCCATAAGGTTTTTCTTATTGTGAAGTCTTCCGGCGGTATCACATAAAAGAATGTCTGTATTTCTTGCTTTTGCAGCATTTACTGCATCAAATACAACAGCTGCAGGATCTGCTCCTTCGTGCTGTGAAATGATCTCAACGCCTGCACGGTTAGACCACTCTTTTAACTGTTCAACAGCTGCAGCCCTGAATGTATCCGCTGCGGCAAGAAGAACCTTTTTACCTGCTTTTTTGTACTGACTTGCAAGTTTACCGGTTGTCGTAGTCTTACCTACACCGTTAACACCAATCATAAGAATAACACTTTTCTTGTCCTCAAAGTCATACGCACTGTCTTCGACTTTCATCTGTTCTTTGATGCTGCTTATAAGAAGTTCCCTGCATTCGTCAGGATTCTTTATCTTTTGTTCCTTAACTTTCTCCTTGAGGGATTCTATTATATTTTCCGTTGTTACAACGCCGATATCTGCCATAATAAGAATATCTTCAAGCTCTTCATAAAAGTCATCATCAATACTTGAAAATCCTTTAAAAACGGCATCTATACCTGTTGCGATATTATTACGTGTCTTAGTAAGACCCTGTGCCAGTCTGCTAAAAAGTCCCATTTTGACTCTCCTTTAATTATTCTAATTCAATTTTGTTTTAAATTATTTATCAAGCTCACCTTCAATAAGGTTAACCGATACAAGTGTTGATACACCTTTTTCCTGCATGGTAATACCATATAATCTGTCTGCAGCAGTCATAGTACCACGTCTGTGGGTAATAACGATAAACTGCGTGTTCTTTGTAAGCTTATGAAGATACTGCGCAAATCTCTTAACGTTAGAATCATCAAGCGCAGCCTCAATCTCGTCAAGAAGACAGAACGGAGACGGCTTAAGATTCTGTATCGCAAAAAGAAGCGAAATCGCCGTAAGCGATTTTTCACCACCGGATAACTGCATCATATTCTGAAGTTTCTTTCCAGGCGGCTGTGCGATAATTCTTATTCCTGCCTCAAGAATATCCTCATCTTCGATCAGTTCGAGTGTACCCTTACCACCTCCAAAGAGCTGTTTGAATACAATATCAAACTGTGTCTTTATCTGGGCAAATTTCTCTTCGAACTGTTTCTTCATCTCTTCATCAAGATCATCAATTATCTTCATGAGAGCCTCTTCTGATACAACAAGATCATCATGCTGGGTCTTAAGCAAATCATATCTTTCTGATAAGTTCTTATAATCCTCAACCGCATTTACATTAACATCACCAAGTGCCTTGATATCACTCTTAAGACGAGCAATTTCTTTTTTCATCTCATCGTAGCTTGCGCTGTTTTCCGTCTTAAATTCAAGTGAACTTGTATAAGTAAGCTCATACTGTTCCCACATATAGCTAACTGCAGTATCAAGCTGATCTGAAAGCTTTTCTTTCTGATTGTTAAGTCTGAAAAGTTCCTTATCAAGTTCGCTGATTCGCTTAGACAGTTCTTCTCTTTTGCTAAAGAAGGACTTATGTTTATTATTAACACTTTCCTTTGCAATTACAGCTTCAGATAATTTCTTTTCAAGATCTTTGATGCTCTTATCAATATCTTCTATCTGATGTTTCTTTGCCTCAATCTGTTCTAGCTTGCCGTTAATAATGCTGTCGGAACCGTCAACAGACTCAGTTATCTGCTCAAGTTCCTCATTTGCATTCTTTATTTCCTTTTCAAGACGCATATAATCCTGGGCAATATACTGTCTTGCCTTTTCAAGTCCCGAATAGTCCATACCAAGCTGAGTAAGAAGCTGATTTACATTGTTCTCTTTTTCTCTTAATTTCTCAAGCTTTTTCTCAAGTTCAGCTGCTTCGTTCTTTTCAGCTTCAAGAAGCTTATCATTGCTGTCCGATTTAGTCGTTAACTGTGTAATGGCAGTATTAATCTCTTTTTGCTTTGCTGCAATCTCATTACTTTGTTCAGAAATGTCGGAATAATAATTCTTAACTTCTTCAAGCTTCTTTCTTGCAGAAGCAAGATTTACATCAATTGCTGATTTCTTAATTCGAAGTTCCTGGAGACTTCTTATATCCTCATCCATCTTAACATTGATGTCTTCTCTTTGACTTCTGAGATTTTCAAGCTTTGAATTAACCTTTTCAAATGAAGTATTTTTCTTATTAATCTGCTCTTCAAGTTCTTCAATTTCTCTTCTTCTACCAAGAAGATTACTGCTGTTTCTGAAAGCTCCTCCGGACATTGAACCACCCGGATTAAGAAGCTCTCCTTCAAGAGTAACTATTCGAAGTGTATTCTTGTATTTTCTTGCAATGGCAATGGCGTTATCGATATTGTCCACAACCAGTACTCTTCCTACAAGACTCTTAATTAAGCCGTCAAATCTTTCCTCGCGTATAATAAGGGTATCTGCCGTACCTATTGCACCTTTCTCATTAAGGGCACTTTCATTGTTAAGACCGCCTTTGCTGTTAACGGTGGTAAGAGGAAGAAATGTTGCACGTCCGAATCTGTTAACCTTCAAAAATTCAATAAGCTTCTTAGCTGTGTTTTCATTATCGGTAACGATATTCTGTATGCTTCCGCCAAGAGCAGTCTCAATAGCCGTCTCATACTTTTTCTCGGATTTTATAATATCTGCAACAACACCGACAATTCCTTTAATATGCTGCTTTTGTTCCATTACTTTTTTGATACTGTTGCCGTAACCGTCATATCTTTCAGTAAGGTTTTTAAGCGATTCAAGCTTTGACTTAGCTGATAAAAGTTCCTGGTTAAGTACTTTGCTGTCATTCTTATACTTATTAACGTTATTATTAATATCAAGTATCTTAGTCTTAGCTTCTTTTATCTTTGAATCAAGCTTTGTGATGCTTTCCTCAAGAGTAGCAGCTTCCTTTTCTATTCCCATAAGGTTCTGTGCTGCAACAGACTCACTTGATTTTTGTGTAAGAATCTTCTGGTTAAGCGATGCCTTTCTGATATTATTCTGCTCAAGCATCGTTGAGTTTCTCTCAAGTGCAGCCTTAATATCCGCATTTTCATGAAGCATCTTCTCGCGGCCATCGGCAATCTCATCAAGTCTGTCGGAAATTGCTGCAATATCTCCGATTACTTCAAGATGCTCATCATCGTATCCGACCTTCTTATCATCAAGTTCTGTAAGCTTTTCATCATTCTCGTCTAACTGCTTTTTAACCTCTTCAAGCTGCGTCGTCTTTTCTTTGATATCTTCTTTTACAGTCTTAATTCTTGCTTCATAGTGACCTGAATCAATCTTATGCGCAGTTATCTGCTCGTTAATAACGTTAATCTCACCTTCAAGTCTGCTCGAATCGACCTTGGCATCGTTGATTGTACCCTTTATCTCATCGATATCAGCATCTATCTCTTCAAGCTCACCTTCTAATGTCTCGTATTCCTTCTTGGTGCTCTCGTACTCCTCATTAGCCGCTTTTAGGTTATCATCTGCTATTGTAATCTTTTCAGTAACGCTGCCTGTTGACTCATGAATTCTGTCATAATCCATGATAAACATGTTAATGTCTAACGTTCTTAAATTATCTCTGTACAAAAGGAACTGCTTTGCCACCTCAGACTGCTTTTCAAGCGGAGCAAGCTGATGTTCAATCTCTCTAAGAATATCAGTTACACGGCTAAGATTCTCTCTTTCTTCCTCAAGGTTCTTCTCAGCCTGCTTCTTTCTCTTTTTATACTTTACGATACCTGCCGCTTCATCAAAAAGCTCACGTCTGTCTTCAGGTTTACCGCTAAGAATTCTTTCAATCTGACCCTGTCCGATAATTGAATATCCTTCTTTACCTATACCTGTATCAAAGAAAAGCTCCTGAACATCCCTTAATCTGCAAGGTGAACCATTAATGGCATACTCACTCTCACCGGAACGAAACACTCTTCTTGACACCTTTACCTCAGCAAAATCTATAGGTAATGAACCATCTGAATTATCAAGTGTGATTGCAACATACGCACTGCTTTGAGGCTTACGAAGCTGTGTTCCCGAGAAAATGACATCTTCCATCTTCGCTCCACGAAGCTGCTTGGCACTCTGTTCTCCAAGAACCCATCTTACCGCATCTGCAACGTTACTCTTACCACTTCCGTTAGGTCCGACAATTCCGGTTATACCATCATTGAAGCTGAACAATATTTTATTTGCAAATGACTTAAAACCATTTACCTCTATACTTTTTAAATACATTCTTTACTTCTCCTTAGCCCCTGTTACCTGCCTGTAACGTAAAATCGCCATATAGGCAGCCTTTTGCTGGGCATTCTTTTTGGTATGTCCCTTACCGTTTCCCACCTTTTCATCCCCGATATACAAATCAACCTCAAATGTTTTATCATGGTCAGGACCGCTCTCACCAACAAGCTCATATCTTACCTGTCCAAGATTATTTCCCTGAGCTATCTCCTGCAAAATGGTCTTACTATCATAAAAGAGTGTTTTATCCTCAATACCATCGATTACAAACTTCTCGATGAACTCTTTTGCACTAGTAAATCCACCGTCCAGATAAACGGCTCCTATAACTGCTTCAAATGCATCCGATACAATTGACGCTCTTTTTCTTCCTCCGGTTATTTCCTCACCGTGACCAAGATAAATGTACTCATCAAGCTTTATTTCCCTTGCACACAAATCAAGAGTCGGTTCACATACAATACTTGCACGTTTTCTTGTAAGTTCTCCCTCCTGCACGTTCATAAGACTTGAATACAAATACTCACTCATAACAAGTTCAAGCACTGCATCACCAAGGAATTCAAGTCTTTCATTACACTTATTTTTCCCTAATTTGTGCTCATTTGCAAATGAACTGTGAGTGAGTGCAACTTTAAGTAATTCAATATTATTAAAGGTATATCCGATAATACCTTCAAACTTATCTTCATTATTATCCATAAAAATGCCTTTCTGACTTAACGCTGTTGTCTAATCAAAAAATTGGGCACTTGCCCCCTTGTTACCAAAGAGGCAGTAATCCCATTTACAACTAGTTAATTGCTTTTTTAATCTGATTAACGGCATCTGCAACAGTTACAATCTTTTCAGCCTCGTCATTATCGATTTCGATATCAAATGATTCTTCAATCGCCATGATAATCTGATAAACATCCAATGAATCAGCTCCTAAATCATCGATAAAAGTTGTCTCCATTGTAATCTCATCTTCTGTGCATCCTAAAACTTCACTGATAATACCTTTTAACTTCTCAAATTCCATAATCTTTCACCTTTCTATACTTCATTTTCTTTGCATATTTTTTCTTTGATTTTCTCGTTAATGTTTTGTTCTTTGAACAGCTTACACTGCAAAATAGAATTCTTGACTACAGTACTCTTAGAGCTTCCGTGTGTCTTAACAACCAGTCCGTTAAGTCCAAGCATCGGCGCACCGCCGTATCTGTCAGCATCAAATTCCTTGAGTGTCTTCTTAATTGCATCCTTTACAAGTAATGCACCTATTTTGCTCTTAAGAGAACTTAACATTCCCTTCTTAACAACATCAATAAGTGTTGATGCAAGACCTTCGTAAAGTTTCAATATGACATTACCAACAAACGCTTCACATACGATTACATCGGCATCGCCGTTAGGAATATCTCTTGATTCAATATTTCCTACAAAATTAATATCACTGCAATTCTTAAGAAGCTGATATGCCTCTTTAGTAAGCATATTACCCTTCTCTTCCTCAGCACCGATATTAACAAGACCGACTCTAGGATTCTTAACTCCAACAATACCTTCCATATAAATGGAACCTATCTTTGCAAACTGTACCAGATGTTCCGGTCCTATATCAACATTTGCTCCGCAGTCAATAAGAAGAGATACACCCTTTTTCGTTGGAATAAGTGGTGCAAGAGGCGGACGTTTAAGCCCTTTAATTCTTCCTATAAGCAGCTGACCACCTGCAAGAATTGCACCGGTACTTCCCGCTGACAGGAATGCATCACACTTGCCTTCCTTGACTAAGTTCATGGCAACTACAATAGATGAATCCTTCTTCTTTCTGATTGCCATTACAGGAGCCTCGTCAAATGTAATCTCCTCACTCGCAGCTACTATTTCAATCTGCTCTTTTGGATAACTCATGTTATTTAAATGCTCTTCAATAACATCAGGTTTACCTACAAGAAAAACCTTAATCGAATCGTCCTCATTAACAGCTTCCACTGCTCCTTTGATTATCTCGTAAGGTGCATTGTCCCCACCCATAGCATCCAATGCTACACGAGTATTAACAGGCATAAAGTAACCTCCTTCATAAACTTATCGAAAATACTATACTAGAACTTTACATATAAATCAATAGATATATAAGAAACTATTTTCCATCTTTGCGATAGAAAAATGTTTTCCATGTCTCGTAACCAATTTCCCTTGCCCTTATTATCTGTTCGGTACTTCCTATAAAGAGTACTCCTCCCTCTTTCAGTGATTCCCTGAATTTGATAAATATATCTTTTTTGGCCTCTTCTGTAAAATATATGAGCACATTTCTGCATACTATCATGTCACAATCCTTAAAATAAGAATCTTTAAGCAGATTATGCTGTTTAAATGTAATACACTTTTTTATCTCATCCTTAACCCTGTATGTATTCTTATCAATCTTATCGAAAAATTTGTCAAGATACCCTTTATCTACATCCTTAAGTTCACGAAGTGTATATTCTCCCTTAATGGCCTTGCTTAAAACAACATTGTCAAGGTCGGTCGCATATATCTTAATATCACTTAAAGGAACATGCTTTGACAGGCTCATAACAAGAGAATACGGCTCTTGTCCCGTTGAGCACGCCGCACTCCATATTACAGGCTTTTTAGACAGATTTTTAAGAATGTACGGATAAACCTCTTTGTTAAGAAGTTCCCACTGATCGTTGTTTCTGAAAAATTCCGATACATTAATAGTGATATAACTCACAAATGTATCATATAATTCCTTATCAGATTTTATACCCTCAAAAAAATCCTGATATCCACTAAAACCCGAATTAGCAATCAGTGCATCTATCCTTCTTTTCATCTGCTTTTCTTTGTATTTACTTAAATCTATGGACGTAAGCTCAAAAATATGTCCGACAAACTGTGGATATTCCATTATACATACCTCCTGCCTGTGTCAGGTAATCTTTTAAATATATTATAATAAAAAAACTGACCCGTCAATTTATACAAATCAACAGGCCAGCTTTAATTCCATAATTATGTACTGATTACTCTTCTACAGATTCTTCATTAGCCTCATCAGCTGTCTGTGGAGCAACCTCCTCATCAGCCTGTGCTACAGGAGCCTCAAGTGCCTTAATGCTAAGGCTGATCTTCTTAGCTTCAAGATTGAAATCAACAATCTTAGCTGTAATCTCCTGGCCAAGTGAAAGAACATCTGATGGCTTCTCAACATGATCTCTTGAAATCTGTGATACATGAAGAAGAGCATCAACTCCAGGTACAAGCTCAACGAACGCACCAAAATCAGTCATTCTTGCAACTTTTCCTGTAATTACTGTTCCAACTGTGAAGTTTTCTTCTGCAACTTTCCATGGATTGTTCTCAGGGAACTTAAGACTGAGTGCAATCTTCTCACCCTGAATATCTTTGATAAGAACTGTAATCTTATCACCAACGTTCATAAGCTTCTTAGGGCTCTCAACTCTTCCCCATGACATCTCTGAAATGTGAAGAAGTCCATCAATTCCGCCAAGGTCAATGAACGCACCGAAGTCAGTTATGTTCTTAACTGTTCCTTCAACTGTAAGCCCAACGCTGAGCTTAGAAAGAAGCTCATCCTGAACCTCTTTTTTCTTAGCAACTAAAAGCTGCTTTCTGTCACCAATAATACGTCTTTTTCTTGGGTTAAATTCAGTAACAACAAATTCAACATCCTGTCCGTCATACTTAGAAAGATTCTTCTCGTATACATCTGAAACAAGACTTGCAGGTATAAATACATCTGCTCCTTCGAAATCAACACCAAGACCACCTGTGTGAATCTTAGTAACCTTTCCTGTTATTACTGTAGCATTATTAAATGCTTCCTCAAGCTTCTTGAAAGCTTTGTCAACAGCAATCTTCTTATATGTAAGAAGAACCTGTCCTTCACCGTCATTTTCCTTAAGTACTTTGACAGTCATTGCGTCACCGACATTTACAACAGTTCTCAAATCAAGATCGGCCGCATTAGAATACTCGCGTCTGGTAAGAATTCCGTCTGCCTTGTAATTGATATTAAGTACAATCTCATCCTCCTTAACATCGATTACGGTACCTTCCACAATATCACCACTGTGGATTCCTACCATACTTTCTTCTTCTAATAATTGTGCAAAACTAACGTCTGACATTTGGTGTAAACCTCCTCGATTATATTGTTCGGGGTCGATGCCCCTGCTGTAATACCTACGCTTCCTGTCAGCCCTGAAATATCAGGTAATAAGTCATCAAGTGTCTGTATAAATAATGTGTTATCACATTTGTTCTTGCAAATTCCATACAGCTTTTGTGTATTAGAGCTATGCTTATCTCCAACAACTATCATTGTATCTGACTTGCTTGCAAGCTCTGACGCTTCTGTCTGTCTCTCCTCAGTAGCGTTACATATGGTATTTAAAACATCAATATTATACCCCTTTTCTTTAATTATTTCAACTAATTCTTTAAATTTCGTGTAATTAAATGTTGTTTGTGATACAACACACAGCTTATTATTGCTAAACTTTTCTAATTTTATCACATCTTCTTTGTTTTCTATTACGACAGCTCCCTCGCACCATCCTTTTATTCCCTCAACTTCCGGATGATTGTCGCTTCCGATAATGACTATCTGCTCCCCGTCATTAAAATGTTTTTCAACAATTTTATGAATCTTTTTTACAAAAGGACAGGTGGCATCTATTATGCTGATTCCTTTTTTCTCACACGCCTCATAAATCTTTCTTGGGACTCCGTGAGAACGTATAACAACTGATGCATTGTTATTAACCACATCATCTATTTTTTCGATAACATGTACACCTCTTTGCTCAAGTGAAGCCACAACTTCCTGATTGTGTATAATCGGTCCGTATGTATAGACACAATCTGATTTTTCACTTTCACTGTAGACCATATCCACCGCGCGTTTTACTCCGAAACAGAATCCTGCAGTTTTAGCAAGGGTAACTTTTGTTACACCGTCTTTGTCATGTACATCTTTATTGATGTTATCACTCATTAGCTGCCCTCCTGTATATTTCATACAAAGTATCAACAACCTGTTCGATATTCATATCCGATGTATCTACAAGTACAGCATCAGGAGCCTGTACAAGCGGAGAATTCTCCCTCGACATATCCTGCTCATCTCTTTCAATTATCTCTTTCTCAATCTGCTTGACGTCGCCGCACTCACCCTTTTCCTTAAGTTCAAGCCATCTTCTGTATGCTCTTTTGCTTGCAGATGCAGTAAGATAAATCTTAACTTTTGCATCCGGCAGGACAAATGAGCCTATATCTCTTCCGTCCATTATTACATTATTGGTTGCAGCAATATTTCTCTGAAGTGAAAGAAGCTTTGTTCTTACGCATTTGTTCTTTGACGCTGTAGATGTATTAAGACCTATTTCCTGGGTTCTGATTTTATCGTTAACATTCTCGCCGTTAAGCTTTACAATCTGCATTCCATCTTCATACTCAAGAGTAATATCAATATCATCAAGAACCTGTTCTATAGCTGCAACGTCATCAGGTCTGATATTTTTTCTCATAAGATACAACGTAAGCGCACGGTACATTGCTCCCGTGTCAACGTAAATAAATCCTGTCTTAGCAGCCAGTTTCTTTGCTATAGTACTTTTTCCGGCACCTGCAGGTCCGTCTATTGCTATATTTATAATGTCACTCATAGTTATCCTCCATAATTGCTTCCGGCCAAATGTCCCGTTGACCATGCTATCTGCAGATTGAATCCGCCTGTTTTTCCGTCGACATCAATTATCTCTCCCGCAAAATACAATCCCTCAACCAGTTTTGATTCCATTGTGGAAGGGTTGATTTGCTTTACGTCAACTCCTCCTTTTGTAATTATCGCCTCTTCAAATCCTCTGAAACCCTTGAATTCAAAATCAAGTTCCTTAATCGCTTTGACAAGAGCTGCCCTCTCTTCTTTTGTAACGGAATTAACTTCCTTATCACCATCAATTCCACTTCTTCTGACTATCAAAGGTATAATTGACTTCGGAAGCAGCCTGTCAAGAGAATTCTTAAACTGCTTGTTAATATTCATCTGAAAGTCTTTAAGTATACGTGCATCAAGAACTTCTTCGCTAAGCGCAGGTTTTAAATCAATTACCACTTTAATGTCACCTGATTTCTTTTCGACTGCGGCTGCAGTAACATTTGCCGCACTAAGCACTAGAGGCCCGCTTATACCAAAATGGGTAAAAAGCATCTCTCCGAATTCATCAAAAATGATTTTGCCGCCTGTTTTTACTTTGAGGCTGACATTCTTAAGAGACAGTCCCATAATCTCACTAAAATCATTTCCTTTAAGTTCAAAAGGGACAAGTGCAGGTGAAAGTTTTGTTATGTTATGTCCAAATGCTTTTGCAAACTGATATCCGTCTCCGGTAGAACCTGTCTGTGGATAGGATTTACCGCCTGTTGCGATAATTACTTTATCACCTTCCATAACATGCTTTTTATTCTTACCGTCTACATACTGCACGTAAAAATGATCTTTTTTATCAACTTTAATAACACGGCAGCTTGTAAGCAGTGTAACACCTGCATCAGCCATTGCTTTAGTAAGCGCACGTATAACGTCCGAGGACTTGTCCGATACCGGAAAGACCCTGTCGCCTCGTTCAACTTTAACCAGGCATCCGTTATTATTAAAAAAATCCATGACAAAGCTGTTATCATAAGAATATATTGCACTGTACATGAATTTTCTATTGCTTAATATATTGGGGAATAAATCGCTCACATCACATGCATTTGTAATATTACATCTTCCTTTACCCGTGATAAAAAGCTTTTTTCCCGCTTTTTCATTTTTTTCAATTACGGTAACAGTATCCCCACATTCGGTAGCTGACAAAGCAGCCATCATTCCTGCGGGACCTGCACCTATTATTATAACTTTAGCCAACGATTACATACCGCCTTCTGTGATTACTTTTCTGTTCTTGTAAACATAATCCACTAAAGATACTACAGTAAGAACAACAGATGCCCAGATTAATATCTGCTCGGTAACGTTGATAAAGAATACATCAAGATCAACTATAAGGAATATACACATAAACATCTGAAATACTGTCTTAAACTTTCCCCAGTAGCTTGCTGCAATTACTATTCCGTTATCTGCAGCAATAAGTCTGAGTCCACTTATAATAAATTCGCGGCATATTATTATAATAACAACCCAAGAAGCAAGTTTTCCTGCTCCCGTAAGGCATATAAGTGCCGCACAAACAAGCATTTTATCCGCAAGCGGATCAGCAAACTTTCCAAAATTGGTTACAAGATTGTTCTTTCTTGCAAGATATCCGTCCAAAAAGTCCGAAAGACATGCTACGCAAAAAATCACACAAGCAATAATATTATTATATTTAATGCAGTCAAGTAACATAATTATTACAAACACCGGCACGAGCACTACTCTTGCCAGAGTAATTTTATTTGGCAGATTCATATTAAACCTCCAACTTTCACAAAAATTTATTAATGATACTGTTCACTTTGCACATTATCATTGATTCAGTTTATTAATATACACCAAACAGAGTCTATAATCAATAAGACTTTAAATAATCACCTACAAGATCATATCCGTCTGAGCCTGTTATTAATACATCAACAAACTGACCTGTCATAAGCTGACGTGGCGAATTAACAAATACAAATCCGTCAATACCCGGTGCGTCCATATATGTTCTTGCAACATAAACATCTTCATTCGGCATATAACCCTCTATTATAGCTTTATAAACATCAGACACCTTTGCTGCAGTGTTATCAAATGCTATATCCTGCTGCATCTGCATTATGGCATCTTTTCTTTCTTCCTTTATGTTTTCAGGAATCTGATTATCCATCATTGCAGCCGGGGTTCCATCTTCCGCAGAATAGGTAAACACACCAAGGCGTTCAAATGAATTATCATATACAAAATCCAAAAGCTTCTCAAAATCTTCCTCGGTCTCTCCCGGAAAACCTGTTATGAGTGTTGTTCTTATAACAATGTCAGGGATAGCTGTCCTAAGCTTGTTAATCAATTCATATAGAGATTTTTCTGTAGCTTTTCTTCCCATTCTCTTTAAAACGTTATCTGATGCATGCTGAATTGGAATGTCTATGTATTTACATATCTTCTCATTTGAAGCAATAGTATCAATGAGTTCATCAGTTATTTCTTCCGGATAACAATACATGACACGTATCCATTCAATTCCGTCTATCTCAGCCAACTGCTTAAGTAACTGAGGCAGCATCTTCTTTCCATAAAGGTCAACACCATATACTGTTGTTTCCTGTGCAACTACAATAAGTTCTTTAATTCCTTGCTCAGCCAGATATTTTGCTTCATCTATGAGTCTCTCCATTGGAATTGAACGGTATTTTCCTCTAAGCTTTGGAATAATGCAGTAAGTACAATGCTTATCGCAACCTTCCGCAATCTTTAAGTACGATGTAACACTTCCTGTGGACATAACTCTCTTTGATTCAGTCAAAGGTAATTCGTCCTCGCTGACAATGTATGAGTGTTTTGCGCCTTTAAGTGCCTCATTTACAGCCTCAACAATCTTATCAAGAGCTGTAGTTCCGACTACACAGTCAACCTCCGGAAGCTCCTTTAAAATATCATCTTTATATCTTTGAGCAAGACAGCCGCAAACTACAAGTGCTTTAAGCTTACCTGTATTTTTTAACTGCCCCATTTCAATTATTGTATCTATGCTTTCCTGCTTGGCATCATGTATAAATGAGCATGTGTTGACAACTATTACATCAGCTTCTTCTTCGCTGCTTACTATCTGATATCCGTTATCGTGAAGCAGCCCCAGCATCGCCTCGCTGTCACACAGATTCTTATCGCATCCAAGAGATACAAACAAAATATTATGCATTATTTGCCTCCGCAATCTCGATGCTGTCAACACAATTCTTCATAAGCATTGCGATTGTCATAGGTCCTACACCACCCGGAACAGGTGTTATAGCACTTACATGTTCTTTAACATCTTCAAAATCAACGTCTCCACAAAGCTTTCCGTCTTCTTTACGGTGAATTCCTACGTCAATAACTACAGCGCCTTCTTTTACGTATTCACTGTTAATAAACATAGGCTTTCCAACAGCAACGATAAGAATATCAGCGCGCTTTGCAACTTCCTTTAAATCCTTTGTTTTTGAGTGTGCAATGGTTACCGTAGCATTTTCCCTAAGCATAAGAAGTGAAATCGGCTTTCCTACTATATTGCTTCTTCCGATAACAACACATTCTTTGCCTGCAATTTCAACGCCTGATCTTTTTAAAAGCTGAACGATACCTGCGGGTGTACAAGAAAGAAATCCCGGTTGACCGATACTAAGGTTACCTACACTTACAGGATGGAAACCATCCACGTCCTTCATCGGATCGATTGCATTGATAATACTCTTTTCATTGATATGTGAAGGAAGCGGAAGCTGTACCAAAATTCCGTTAACCTTACTGTCAGCATTAAGTTTTGCAATCAATTCAAGAAGTTCTTCCTGCGTTGTGCTCTCTTCAAGTTCGTATGCCAGTGAATTAATCCCGATATATGCACATGCTTTTTTCTTATTACCTACATAAACACTGCTTGCAGGATCATTACCAACCTGAATTACGGCAAGGGTAATCTCTATACCCTTGCTCTTTAATTCTTCAACTCTTACTTTTAATTCATCTTTTATATCCGTTGAAATCTTTTTTCCATCTATAAGAAGCATATTCTCCTCCAATCCGATGCACTCTCATTTCTGATGACTAAGCATCATTTCAGATAATACATTATTAAGCTTTATAGTAATTGATGAGACAACCCTTAAGAATGATTGTTCTTTCATCATCTGTAAGTTCACCAAGCTTAAGTGTGAACTTCTCAAAGTTCTTATTTACGATATATGCATCAATCTCAGAAACCTTATCTGCTACTGCCTTAGCAATTCCCGGTACGAAGATGTAATCATCTTTGTCAAACGGAATCTCATCTTCAAAAATAAATGGAAGCATACCCCAGTTGATAAGGTTTGAACGATATCTCTTTGTTGCATATTCATGAGCAATGTTTGCCCATCCGCCAAGTACCTTCTGGCATGATGCAGCCTGCTCTCTTGCTGAACCGTCTCCTGGTTTTACAGCATATATTACAGATCCGATACCTGTGTTACTAAGATCAGCACTGAATTTATCCTTTAATGCATCTGCAAAAAGTTTGAAATCATCAAGAGCTTCATTATCAAGTTCTCCTGCTACTCTTGCCTTTTCTGCAAGCTGAACCTTCTTAGCCTTTCCTACATATGCAGGATCTTTTCTTGAAAGAGTAAACTCTGCAAGTCCAAGAGGGTTAGATCTGAATGATGATGTCTCTCCCGATGGAATAAGCTCATCAGTTGTTGTAACAGGATCATGAATTACAGATACAACCTTAAGCATGAGATTGTCTGTAAGTGCTTCCATCTTAGGCCAGTCAACAATATTAGGACCAAACTTAATATCAACTGATGGATCTGCCTTTCCGTATCCGAAGTAGCATCTGTTCTCATAGATCTTACCGTCGAAGAAATATTTTGGCTTCTTGAAGTCTGCATCAACATATTCAGCAGATGTAAGGAATCCCTTGTTAGCTGCTGTAGCTGCGATTGAACGTGCATCCATAAGAGCAACAGATGCAATCTGTCCGTTAGTAATCTTTGAACCTTCTCTGTTAGGGAAGTTTCTTGTTGAATGTCTGATACTAAGTCCATTATTAGCTGGAACATCTCCGGCACCGAAACATGGTCCGCAGAATGCAGTTCTTACTGTTGCACCTGTCTCCATTAACTTAGCTATGCTGCCGTTCTTAACAAGTTCAAGGTAAACCGGCTGACTGGCTGGGTAAACACTGAGTGAGAACTCGTCAGAACCGATATATTTGCCATCAAGGATATCAGCAGCGTCACAAATATTCTCAAATCCACCACCGGCACATCCTGCAATTACACCCTGCTCAACATAAAGCTTACCGTTAATTACTTTATCCTTTAATGTGTACTTAACCTTTGCGCTGTCAAGGCTGACAAGTGCCTTCTTCTCAACTTCGTCAAGAATGTCATAAAGGTTAGCATTTAATTCATCAATTGTATAAACGTTGCTTGGATGGAATGGCATTGCAATCATAGGCTTGATCTGTGAAAGATCAACGTAAATCATTCCGTCATAGTAAGCAACATCGCCAGGATTAAGCTCTTTGTATGCATCCGGTCTTCCGTGAATTGCATAGAAATCCTTAACCTGTGTATCTGTCTTCCAGATTGATGAAAGACATGTTGTCTCTGTTGTCATAACATCGACACCAATTCTATAGTCAACGCTTAAGTTATCAACACCGTCACCGATGAACTCCATAACTTTATTGTTAACGTATCCGTTCTTAAATACAGCACCGATAATTGCAAGTGCAATATCCTGAGGTCCTACGCCCTTACGTGGCTTACCTGTAAGATATACACCGACAACCCCAGGCATATTAATATCATATGTTCTGTTAAGAAGCTGCTTAACAAGCTCTGGGCCACCTTCACCGATAGCCATTGTTCCAAGTGCTCCGTATCTTGTATGAGAATCAGAACCAAGAATCATCTGTCCGCCTGCGCTAAGCATTTCTCTTGCAAACTGATGGATAACCGCCTGATGAGGTGGTACATAGATTCCGCCGTACTTCTTTGCACATGAAAGACCAAACATATGATCATCTTCATTAATAGTTCCACCTACTGCACAAAGAGAATTATGACAGTTAGTAAGTACATAAGGAACAGGGAATTTCTCAAGTCCGCTTGCACGGGCTGTCTGAATAATTCCGACAAATGTTATGTCATGGGATGTAAGCTTATCAAACTTAATCTTAAGCTTATCCATGTTACCTGATGTATTGTGTGACTCAAGAATTGAATATGCCATTGTATTCTTTGCAGCATCATCCTTTGTCACCTTTTTACCTGTTTTACTCTCAACGATTTTGTCAGCTTCACCGTTGTACTCAACAAGTTCAGTGCCGTTAATAAGATAAGCACCATTCTCATATAACTTAATCATATTTCATACCAACCTTTTAAAAGGCTTTATCCTTTCAAATAATAATGTCCAAATGATATTATATTTAAAAAATGTGGTGGAGTCAAGAAACAAGGGAAGAAACAGGGGGCGGGTGAAACAGGGGACGGTTCCTCGTTCCAAAAATGAGTCAGTTAGAACCTTCCCAATGACTCACTTGTTTTGGAACGAAGAACCGTCCCCTGTTTCACCTTGTTTCAATTTTGGAACGAGGAACCGTCCCCCGTTTCACTTCCCCCTTGCCTGTAATTCCCCTATGATGTATACTCCTATATGAGAAAAAAAATCATATTTTCCGGAGGTAATTATGAGACATTTAATAAGTCCGTTGGATCTGTCCGTTGATGAGCTTGACAATCTGTTAAAGCTTGCTGCAGACATTTTAGCTGATAAGGAAAAATACAGCCATATTTGTGACGGCAAAAAACTCGCCACATTATTTTATGAACCAAGTACAAGAACACGTCTTAGTTTTGAATCCGCTATGTTAAATCTCGGCGGTCAGGTACTTGGTTTTTCATCTGCTGATTCGAGTTCAGCCGCAAAAGGTGAAAGCGTCGCTGATACAATACGTATCATTTCCGGCTACGCTGATATCGCAGCAATCAGACATCCTAAAGAAGGTGCTCCTTTGGTAGCTTCTCTTTATTCTGATATACCGGTAATCAACGCCGGTGACGGTGGTCACAATCATCCGACACAGACCCTAACGGACATTTTTACAATATATAACCTTAAGCACAGACTCGATAATATGACTATCGGTTTTTGCGGAGACCTTAAGTTTGGACGTACTGTTCACTCTCTTATCAATGCCATGGTCAGATATCCAGGTGTTAAATTCTACCTCATTTCACCGGATGAGTTAAAGATTCCTGATTATCTTAAGGAAGAAGTGCTTGATGCTGGTAATATTGAATACATCGAGACTAACAGTTTAGAGGATGCAATGCCAAATCTTGATATCCTGTATATGACCCGTGTTCAAAGAGAACGTTTTTTCAACGAGGCCGACTATATAAGATTAAAAGATTCATATATTCTTGATTTGAAAAAGCTTGAAACTGCTAAAGATGACATGCTTATCATGCATCCGCTTCCAAGGGTAAATGAAATTGCTCCTGAGGTTGACAATGACTGCCGCGCCGTATACTTTAAACAGGCTCACTACGGTGTATACATAAGAATGGCGTTAATATTAAGACTGCTTGGTCTTATGTAATTACTTTATGTTACTATAAGTAAACCCCTTTCAACAAATATAAATGTACTATCTCATATACGGAGGTTAATATGCTAAATATAAGCGGAATAAACGAAGGAATAGTAATCGATCATATCAGTGCCGGACAGGCAATGAATATATACAAATATCTCAGTCTTGATAAGACAGACTGCTGTGTTGCTGTCATCACCAATGCAAAGAGCAACAAAATGGGTAAAAAAGATATCATTAAGATTGAGGGAAACCTTGATGTTGATATTAATATTTTAAGAGTTCTTGATAATAACATTACGGTAAATGTTATTGCAGACGGAAAAATCACAGATAAGGTTACACCTGTTCTTCCAAAGACAATAACAAATGTTATAAAATGCAAAAATCCCCGCTGCATCACAACAAGTGATGAGCAGGGCATAATTCATAAATTCAATCTTACCGATAAGGAAAAAGGAATTTACAGATGTTTTTACTGCGAACAGCAATTTGATAAAAAACAGTTGTATCAATAAGAATTATCTTTTATTCTTAAGAACTTCCTTTCTGATATATCTGAAAGTCTCCTTTTCTCCTTTTTGAGAAAGCATTACAAGAAGTTCTTCTAACAGTTTAAATGTTGTCTCATGCATATGGTAATGACCTTTACCGCGGTTAAAGTATTCAAGAGCACTTGAATCCGTGTATTTGTCTTTCATATAGTTTTTGCATGCAGACACTCTGTCACAAAACATTTCGACAACATATCTGGTTGGCATCGGATTGCCAACCAGTTTAAATTCAGGTGGCAATCCATAGTCAATCCAATATTCAAAATGATGTTTGTTACGTCCTTTGTGATGAAGCCATGCCTGTGAATATCCTTTTTCAAGCTTCTCTGCTGAATTGGGACTTTTATCTCCCTGATAATACTTAACACCTGTAAAAAACTCTATCGGAGAGTATTTTGACAGGTCGTGCATAATTCCCTGATAGTACAATCCGCACTTAAAACAATGCTTCATCACAAGATATTTATGATGATTAATAGTATGTAAATGTCCAAAAAACTTCTTAAATACTTCTGTGTTACTCATAACAATCAAATCCCGATTTATTTCAGGAACATTACTTTCTAATTATTCATTGCCGGATACTTTGTTTCCTGAACTGTTAACTTCATAAACTTTGCTACCGTCAATATTATTATTCCTGATTACATTATCGTAACACTGATCAAGATACATTGCAAATCCATCTGTAATATTTGTTATTGTATTATTCTCAATAGTCCAGTTTTTAGCATAAAGCAGACAGAATCCGTGCCATGTAGGTGAATCTATTACATTGTCCTTGCAGACGATATCCCATGGTCCGTCTGTCAGCTCTTTATACTGGCGTTTTGAACCACATCCGATTCCGGCACCGCATCTGTAGAAATAATTATTCATAACATAAATATTCTTGCTTGGATATGTAATAAATACGCCTCCTGCAGTCTCTGTATGATTACGTATATCATTACCACTGATTATAACGTTATCGTTAGCTTCCTCATCATTAGGTGAATAATAAAGCGAAATTGGCTCACTCCATACCCATTCCTGTGCATCAACGAAATTGTTACAAATGTATCCGTTAGTTATATATCCCGGACTTACTCCTACAGAAACATCTGAATTAAGAAAATCATTATAAAATACCTTTAACTTATCAGCCTTACCTACAATATTCAGATTACAGCTGTTATTATTCTGGAATCTGCATCCAAACACACTGGCATTATCACAGTTGTCTATTCTTAATTGTACAACACCAGCTTCTGTAGTTCCGTAGACATTTTCATTGTTACCGTCAAATGTAATATTTCTAACAATACAATTATTGCAATTATATAATCCCATTGCAATATCCCACTTTACATCTCCGACAGCATCATCAGCAGTCTTTATAATTGATTTTGTTCCTTCACCGCAAATCTTTACGCCATCTCTGTTCCATATCTTAACATTCTTTACATAATATGTTCCTGCAGGGAAATAAAGATATTTGCCCTTAGATGAAGCATCGTAGATTGCATTAGTAATTTCCTGTGAATAATCCTTACCGGTATTAGCTATAATACCATAATCAGCAGCACTTATATAATCTTCCTTCTTAACTCTCTTCTTGGCACTATCTACACCGGCGTAAGAATAATCGTACATTGTGTCTGAAAAATCTTCATTCGAATTATCAACTGCATTTTCAGTAGCTATAGCAGTTGGCTCCGCTGTAGGTGTCTGCGTCGGCTCCACTGTCGGAGTTACCGTAGGTGTAACAGTTGGTGTTACTGTAGGTGTCTGGGTTGGCTTAACAGTAGGCTTTGGTGTAGGCATAAAGTACTTAAGCCATGGGTAACGCTTGTATGCCCAGGTAGGAATATTTAGTCCTGCCATCACCTTTTTTTCAACCTGTTGTTCGATCTGTTCTTTTACGGCATCAACACCCTGTTCATTAATCAGAGCATCTAAAGATTCCAGGTAAGCTTCACTTACCTCATCCTTATCTTCTGTGAAAACCTGATTGATGACCTTAGCAGCCGAATCATCCGCCTTTAAAACTTTGGCAGAACCGACAGAACCGGCTGTTTCCTGAGGCTGTGTAGGTTTACCCGTAGAATCAACACTTTGCGCCTCTTCACTTTGCTGTTCAACATTCAAGCGGTTATACTCACTGCTTAAAGTATACACGCCGTATGCCGCAACAGATACAAAAGCCACGCTTGCAACTGCAATTACACTTTTTCTTTTGATAATCATGTTAATAACGTCTCCTTTCACATAATTAAAAACCCAAAATTATCATACGTTTATATTAACATATTAAAAATTTAATTAACACAAAGAGTCCGCAATTCATACATTAAAAATATTAATAAACAATAAACAAAAAATAAAATAATTATAAAATAAATTTCTCAAAAACAAAACTTAAGCAGTCTTTAAAAGTTACCTTTTTAACATACCTGTCTGCACATATATCCTGCTGCCCGATTAAACTGTCATCATAATAATACCTGATGCTCCCTATCACATCCCCTTCATTTACAGGTGCCACAAGTGTATCAATACTCATCTCATAACTTATATTCTCCTCGCTCTCCTTATCTGTAAGCACATATGAAAATGAATCTGCTACGCCATCCACACTCTCATTTAACGAACCCTTAACCGGAATATTTTTAAGCTCCTCATTGTCATTAATATCATCTTCATAATAACTGCATTTACCATATCCGTAATCCATAAGCTTTGCACAATCCGAAAATCTTGACTTATGATCTGTTGATGACATTACAACAGCAATCATTGTAAGGTCGCCACGCTTTGACGTTGCACAAAGACAATACCCGGCATTATTGGTCGAACCGGTCTTAAGTCCTGTTATTCCATCATATGTTCTTACTAACTTATTGGTATTTGTAAGTCCGAATTCTTTTTCACCTTTTCTTGTTTTATGTACAATTGTGTCCATCCATGTTGTTGCATAATCAGATATTTCGGGATATTTTGTTATAAGCTCTCTTCCCATTGTTGCAATATCCGCAGCGCATGAATAGTGTCCCTTCACATCAAGACCGCAGCAGTTTACAAAGTGGGTGTTTTCCATTCCAAGAGCTGCTGCCTTTTCATTCATTTTCTTCACAAACTCTTCTTCAGAACCTGCTATATATTCAGCCATCGCAACACATGCATCATTAGCACTTGATATGGATATACATTTAATCATCGTATCAACCGTCTGCTGTTCTGCCGGCTCTAAAAAGACCTGTGAACCGCCCATTGAAGCGGCATGCTCCGATACGGTTACCATATCATCGTTATTTATCTTTCCATCATCAATTGCTTCAAAAATTAATAAAAGCGTCATAATCTTTGTTATGGATGCCGGAGCAAGCTGTTTGTATGCATCTTTCTCATACAATACACGTCCGCTTTCACCTTCACAAAGATATGCGCTTTTTGATTCGACAAGTTCTTCTGATTCGAGAGTATCGGTAACAGATTCTTCTTCATTCAAAAAATTATAATCTTCTATACCATACCCATTAGAACAGTAAGTTATTATATCCGAAAGCATTATAACGATAAACATACCCATGCTTAACAATCTTCTTTTGGTATTGCCGCTTCTTAAATTTTTCATAACATATATCTTTCAATATACTTGTTATAAATATATGCTTTCTATGCTCATCATAATACTGAAATATTTATTACTTTATTGTTCTGTTTAAATTACATGCATGTATACCCGCCATCAACCGGAATAATGCATCCGTTAACGTAACTGCTTGCAGGAGCTGCAAGGAAAATAGCTGTTGTATCGAGTTCTCCTTCGCGTCCATATCTTGCCATAGGAATCATTGTTCTTGCGTAGTTCTGGAAAAACTCTGAATCAAGAGTCTCCTTTGTCAATGGTGTCTCAAAGTATCCCGGACATATTGAATTAACGTTGATTCCTTTATCAGCCCACTCACTTGCAAGTGCTCTTGTAAGATTAACTACACCACCTTTAGCTGCATGATAAGGAGCTGCAGGTGCAATCTTATTACCAACAAGACCATACATTGAAGCAATGTTAATTACTCTGCCGTATTTGTTAGGAATCATTGACTTTTTGGCAACTGCTCTTGCCATCTTAAATGTTCCGAACAAATCTATATTTATCTCATTAATAAACTGGTCATCTGTAATATTCTGTGCAGGTCCTACGGCACCTGTTCCTGCATTGTTAACCAGGATATCGATTTTTCCGAGTCTGTCTATTATCTCATCAACAGCTTTGTCTATTGCTTCAGTATCTGTTATATCACATGATATACCGATAGCTTTTACGCCATATTCTTTTGCAATATCTGCTGCCACCTCATCAACAAGATTCTTCCTTCTTGCAAGTGCTACAATATCAGCTCCCTGATTTGCAAATGCCTTTGCCATCTGCACTCCAAGTCCTGTAGAGCATCCTGTGATAACTGCAACCTGTCCTGTTAAATCAAAATAGTTTTTCATTGTAAGCCTCCGTAATTACATAATTTTAAACATTAAAACAATATCATATTGTTATATATTACTCAAATGTATTCATAATATTATCAGTCGTTTTTTCATCATTTGATGTACTTAGTTCATTAGCTTCATTTGAAGCATTTGCATCATTTACTGTATTAGCCTCATTTGCAGTATTGGAGGTATTGGCGGTATTTGCCTCATTATACTCGTTTGCCGCATTGGCATCGTTAGCATCGTTAGCGTCATTAACCTCATTTACATTGTTAGGCTCATTTAAATCATTCGGGTCATGATGCGGATTGGCATCATTTGCAATGTTATTATTATTACCCTCGTTTGACTCGTTTGATTCATTTGACGATGCGGACGTGTTTGGCTCATTATTTTCATTTGATTCATTTTCTTTATTAGAATTACCTGTATTAGAATTATCCGAATCAGCCGATTTGCCTGTAACCGTTACCTTCTTTTCTGAGTACAGCTCGTCCGAGTCATCCAGGTCATTTGCCGAAATTTCCTGACCTGAATCCTTAGAATTATTAGTGCCATCAGAAGTTCTGTTACCGTCAGTTCCTTTATCTTTATCTGTATTGCATCCGACAAGCATCAATGATACTGCTGCCACAATAATAAGTATTTTTTTCATATCTGACTACACCATCTGTCCCATGTAATAGAAACCGCAGCACTCATTTAGCTTTACATCCACAATGCTGCCTATAAGCTCCTTACATCCTTCAAAATGAACAAGCATATTGTTGCTCATTCTACCTGTAACAAGACTGCTGTCTTTTTCATTAACGTCTTCAACTAAAACCTTTACAGTCATGCCCTCAAAGCGACCTGCATTCTGGGCTGATATTTCCTGCACGCTCTTTAGCAGGCGATTGAATCTGTCCTTGATTACATCCTCAGGAATCTGGTCATCTCTTTTAGCCGCCGGAGTTCCTGTCCTCTTTGAATAGATAAATGTAAATGCGCTGTCGTAGCGTACCTTTTCTACCACATCCATAGTATCAAGGAAATCTTGTTCTGTCTCACCCGGATATCCAACAATAATATCTGTTGTAAGCGAAATATCAGGAATCTCCTTTTTAATCTTGTCCGCAAGTGCAAGGTAAGTCTCTTTGTCGTAATGTCTGTTCATATCCTTAAGAAGTCTTGAACTTCCTGACTGAACAGGCAGATGAAGGTGATTACAGATTTTCTTGGAATTTTTCATAACTTCAATAAGATCATCCGACAAATCCTTTGGATGAGATGTCATAAATCTGATTCTCTCAATTCCATCAACCTTCTCAACCATTGTAAGTAATTGTGCAAATGAAATCGGATTCTCAAGGTTCTTACCATATGAATTAACATTCTGACCTAAAAGCATAATCTCAACAACACCGTCTTTTGCGAGATTTTCAATTTCTTTAATAATATCCTCAGGCTTTCTGCTTCGTTCCCTTCCTCTTACATAAGGAACAATACAATAACTGCAGAAATTATTGCAGCCAAACATTATATTTACACCTGCTTTAAATGAATACTTTCTCTCACTTGGCAGATTCTCCACTATCTTATCTGTATCCTTCCAGATATCGATTATCATTGACTGTGATTTAAACTGCTCATACACAAGCTGTGCAAACTTAAATATATTATGAGTACCAAATACAATATTAACAAACTTATAGCTGGATCTTATCTTTTCGATAACTTCCTGTTCCTGCATCATACATCCGCAAAGTGCAATTATCTTATGAGGATTCTTCTGCTTCATCTTTTTAAGGCTTCCAAGTCTTCCGTAAACCTTGAGATTAGCATTTTCCCTTACAGTACAAGTGTTGTAAATAACAAAATCGGCATTCTCATCCTCGATTATCTCAAATCCCATCTTTTCAAGAATACCGATAATCTTTTCAGAATCTCTTGCATTCATCTGACATCCGAAAGTAACAACATCGGCCGTTGGAGTTCTTTTAAGCTCATCTTTAAGCATATTTACATATTCTCTGCACTTTCCGATGAAATAATACTGTCTTAGTGTTTCATCCTCAGGCGGTGACTGCAAATCCTGCATTTTTAGTATCTTTTCTTCAATCTGTTTATCTAATATCATATTTATCCTTTCATCGTTAACACATTTACTTATTTATAATAGATATTTCCATCCGTCACAATGACATCTAATGCCACATCATTTACACAGCTTTGAACCTCGTTAATCTTTTGCAGTTCAAATGCTATACCAACACTCTTTAAATTATGTTTTGCAAGATATCTGTCGTAAAAACCGCCGCCGTATCCTATCCTGTTACAATGCTCATCGAACGCAACCAAAGGACAGATGATAAGTTCTTCTGTATCATTTAATTTCTTGTCTGTATGGGAATCAGACTTTTCATCATGATGAACAATCTTTTTACAAACCGTTACATCAGGCTCCGGTATTCCCATATATCCTTCCGTAAGCTGTGCGGTATCATTTATTCTGTAAAAGAACATAACGCCGTCTTTTATGTCAGTGTTGTCATCTGCGATAACCTTAGGAACATAGACTTCCTTGCCTAAGTTTAGTGACTCTTTAATGATTCCATTAGTGTCAGCTTCATTGTTATATGAACAATACACTAAAATACGCTTTGCTCTCTTATAACAACTAAGACCTGTAAGCTTACTTAGAATCTGCCCCGACTTTTCCTGCCATTCATCCTGTGACATGTTTTTTCTGGCTTTTATTATTTCTTTTCTGATTTCTTTTTTGTCCATTATAATCACTTTATTTTTGTGCATCCGGATCCTTATCTTTAAGATGAGTTATAGATCCGTCCTTTTCTTTTATGGAAATATTATTAAGAGTTCCTCTAAGATTGTTTCTAACAGCCTGAACATACTCAGCTCTAAGAGCTGCCTGTTCCTTCTTTTCTTCCTCTGTAAGTCCCACAGACTGTGATTTGTGGTAAAGTTCATTAATTCTGTCTATATTTATCATGGTAAGTCTCCTTAGGTGGAACGGGGGACGTTTCCTCGTTCCGGCTTCTACATATTCTCTACAAACCCGATCAAATCAAATTCTTCGTTCTTGTGCGCCTTAAATATTGTTCCGACATTTTTTCCTTCGAGCACCTTAGCGAGTGTTGACATGTTTTCACCGCTTGCAATGACCATATCGGCTCCTGAATCTGTTGCGATTCTTGCGGCATTAATCTTTGTCTCCATTCCGCCTGTTCCAAAAGATGTAGATGGTCCTTTACCCATTGATATTATCTTCTTATCGATTTTTTCTACATAATCAATAAGTTTTGCATCAGGATTCTTATTAGGGTCGTCCGTATATAATCCTTCAATATCAGATAAAAGAATAAGTAAATCAGCATCTACAAGTGCTGCAACTATAGCTGAAAGCGAATCGTTATCACCAAATTCAATTTCGTCTGTAGCAACCGTATCGTTCTCATTGACAATCGGTATTATTCCAAGCTCAAGGAGCTGTCTGAAAGTACCTGTAGCATTTTCACGGCTTACATCATCAAGTAATGTTACCTTTGTCATAAGAATCTGTGCTATTGTCTGGTTATACTCGCCGAATAATCTCTGATAAACCATCATAAGACGTGCCTGTCCTACTGCGGCACAAGCCTGCTTAAGTGATTTCTCCTGTGGCTTTTCCTTGAGTGCAAGCGCTTTTCTTCCTACACCGATTGCTCCCGATGAAACAAGTACTACCTGTTTGCCCGAATTTCTTATATCAACAAGTATTCTTACCAATTTCTCCAGTTTTGCAAAATTAAGTGAACCTGTTTCTTCGTGCGTTATAGATGTTGTTCCAATCTTTACAACAATTCTCTTTGCATCTAAAATGCTTTTTCTAAGCTCTTCCATGTTGTTCCTCGTTTCTTATATTTAAATATTTTGAAGCTATTTTTTCGTATACTTTAATTCCGTCTATTGCAGCAGACATTATTCCACCGGCATAGCCTGCACCCTCACCGCAAGGATACAGACCACTGACACTGACGCTTTCAAGCCGCTCATCATCTCTTACAATTCGTATCGGTGATGAAGTTCTTGATTCAACTCCGCTTAGCACTACATCTTTAGCAGCAAAACCTTTTATCTTTTTGTCAAAGCTGTGCATGCCTTCCACTATGGTATCACAAATATACTTAGGAAAGCAATTATTCAAATTTGCAAGAGTATAGCCACCCTTTATGCAAGGCGTTATGCTTCCAAGTGCCGTTGACGGTCTGTTACTTTCAAAATCACCAAAAAGCTGAACCGGAATTTTTCCTTTTCCTTCCTTGTATGCAGCCTCTTCTAATTTTCTTTGAAACCTTACACCTGCCATTATATCATCCGTGTCAAAGTCTTTTGGATTAACCGTCACAATTATAGCACTATTGGCATTTTGTCCGTCACGGCTGTTATAACTCATTCCATTGACCGCGATATGCCCTTCCTCGGATGATGCATTTACAACAACACCGCCCGGACACATGCAAAATGAGTACACACCTCTGCCCGTACTTGCCTGATGAGTCAGCTTATAACTAGCAGCCGGCAGACACGATGCATATTTGCCATACTGGTTTTCACCGATAAGCTTTTGCGGATGCTCCACTCTTACTCCTACCGCAAATGACTTTGCAACCATGCTTATATTCTTTTCTTTTAACATTGAAAATGTATCCCTGCTACTATGTCCTATAGCAAGAACAACAACATCCGTATCAATTGTTTTTCCCCCTCTAAGTATTACCTGCTTAATTATGCTATCTTCAAAAACAATATCTTCAACAAGGGTATCAAACATAAATTCTCCACCCATGGCAATAATATCATTTCTCATATTAATCAGAATATTGTACAGATAATCAGTCCCTATATGAGGCTTTGCGTCATACATAATGTTTTCTTTTGCACCGTACTTCACAAATGTTTCAAGTACAAGACGTCCTCTGTATTCCTTATCCTTCACAAGTGTATTAAGCTTTCCGTCAGAAAATGTTCCAGCACCGCCTTCACCAAACTGAACATTGCACTCTGTGTCTAACTTCCCGCCGTTCCAGAAATCTTCCACTTTCTTTTTACGTTCTTCAACACGGCTTCCTCTTTCAATTATCAAAGGATTATAGCCATTGCACGCAAGCATATAGGCACAAAAAAGTCCCGCCGGACCGCTTCCTACTATGACAGGCCTTCTTACAAGCTTTATGTTTCCTGATGGCTTAAAAGTGTATCCTTCTTCTTTCTTGATAATGACATTCTTATCCCTAAGCCCGGCAACAATCTTTGCTTCTTTTTTAGTGGATATTTTACTTACTTTATCATCAAGTAAAAGATCAACCGCAACGTTGTAAATTACATATACAACGTCCCCTCTGGCATCTATAGATTTTTTTAGTATCTTATATGTAAAGTTATTATTTTCTTTAAGCCTTAAAATCTTTGATATCTTCTGTTGTAAAAATGAAATATCTTTATCCGCAGGCAGCTTAATATTATTTATCTGTATCATCTGCTGCTCCTTCCACTATGCTCATGGCAGCGCAATATCCGCTGCTAAATGCCCATTGAAGATTATAACCCCCACATTTTCCGTCAACATCTAAAACTTCCCCGCAAAAATACATATCCTTAACAATCTTTGATTCCATCGTGGTAAGATCAACATTCTCAAGACTGACACCGCCTTTTGTCACCTGGCTTTTATCAAAACCGGCAACCGCTTTTACCTGAAACTTCATTTTAAGACAGTCGATTGCTTTATATGTATCAATACAGTCGTTATGCTTCATTATATATTTTCCAAGCTTGTCAGGAACAATTCCCTTATATATATTGTCTGGATTATGCTTGAAATTATAATCCAGCGCTCTTTTTAAAACACTTTCATGCAAATCACAGGCAAAGTCCACATCAATATATACATCCTCATTATCATGCAGTCTTCCCGCAATCTTAGAACTAACCTGAAATGCCGGAATTCCGGATATTCCTTCTTCGGAAAAAATAATCTCACCCTTTTCATCATTAAGCTTACAGATAACCCTGACTCCTTTTAACTCCTTAACATCCTCAAATGTAATAAGAGGACAAAGTGCCGGCATCTCACATACGATTTTATGGCCAAGTCTTCTTGCAAGGTAAGTGCCGGAGCCATCAGAGCCAAGTACAGATGACGATTTCCCTCCGGCAGCAATTATCACATAGTCACAATGTTCTTTTTTGCGTTCAAACCTGTTTTTCTCGCCCTTTGCGGCAACATTTTCTTCATAAGTAACGACAAATCCTTTATCATCGGCATAATCAACAGCCTTAACATTACATGATGTCCTTATGTCAACATTGCCTGTTGAACGCACATTGTTAATCAGCGCTCCCGCTATGCTTGTTGCCTGTCGGCTGTGCGGATAAATGTATCCGTTATTCTCATACGGTGGCACACCTGATTCAAGAAAATAATTCATGACCGCCATATTGTCAAATCTGGTAATAACATTAAAAGTCTTATCATCCATATTGGTATAACAGCTTTTATCTAAGTGTAGATTAGTAAAATTACATTTACCGTTACCCGTAGCATAAATCTTCTTTAACGGCTCATCCATCCGCTCAAGAATCGTAACCTTTATATCATTATTTCCAAGAAAATGTGCAGCGAGCATTCCACCTGCACCCGCTCCTATAATTACAGCCTTTTTCATGTTAATCTCCAGATTCATTTCACATTATCATATAATCTTTCCCCTAGCTTGTATATCCTTCAAGTATGGAGAAAAGCGTATGTTCATCTTTTACCGCAATTCCTTCATTAAGCATTACAATCTCATCTGCCCTCAGTTTATCACGGCTTATTCCCGTGTTTTCAAACACAGTCTTTCTGTCTGCATAATAAATGGTTACATAGTTGTCCTCAAGAACCATAAAGTATTTGTCCGGTATATCATTTTTTGAGTAATACCTTTTTATCACAAGACTTTTAGGAGCAAAGGACACAAGCTCTGCCCTGATAAATCCTTTGTCTATCTCAGAAAGGTCCGGATTAGTGCTCTCGTATGTCAGTCTGTCGTTAAGCATATTTACATCCATACCGACATATTCCGGTAAGACTGCGGTTATATGTTGTTCTTCGCTGTCATCACTTACTTCATGACATATAACTGTCATCTGACATTTTGCCGATATCGTCTGTCCGTCATTTACCACCTGGGCACTGTTTTGTGTTTTAGCAGGCTCTTTTGTTTTGTAGAGCACATTGTTTTGCTCATTTACCATGCGCTTATAACTTTGATAATATGCGACTGTACACAAAGCAAAAAATCCAACCACGCAAAATACCATAAGCCATATATTTCTCTTCATAAAATCACTCCTTTTAGTTAAGATTATCACCATAATTAAAAGGAGCTATTCACTATCAGAGTAATTTAAATTTTTTAAACAGACGCACCATAGATGCACCTTTTGGCATTGCAAGCAATTCATTAGCCGTTACTCCTCTAAAAAGAAGTACTGACACAAAATATATAACAACAGCAACTGTAAATGACAAAGTAAATGAAATTATGTTACTGTGTGTAAGCTTCATAATAACAGATTTTACAAGGAACGCAAACATTCCCATTACAGCGGCACTGCAGGCAGGAATTAAGAATGTCTTTATAAGTTCCTGCTCGTATTTTAAAGCCTTCTTAACGCTTATCCAGTTAAGTGCCGATACGATAAGTGGGAATAAGATATTTCCTACCATAAGTGCATATACGTTAGCACCAGGATGAATAACAAGTATTAAAGCAACCACTATACAATGTATAACAAGTGCAATTGCAGAGTGAATAACAGGAATTCTCATTAAACTTACACCCTGTAATACTGCATTTGAAATAGTTGACAATGCATAGAACACAACACATACAGAGCCCCACATCAAAAGCTTTGATGCAAGTGCCTGGCTTGATGCATCGGAACTTCCAAACAAAATTGCAATAATATTAGGGGCAAGTACGGCAAGTCCCACCGCAGACGGAATCGCAATAAGCATGTTAAACTTAACAGTTGCGCCTACCTTACTGTTAACCTCCGCATTGTATCCCTGCGCTTTAGCTTTAACTATTGCCGGAATCATTGACGAGCCAAGTGCTGATGCTATAGCTACCGGAACGTTGGTAAGAAGAAGATATTTACCGGCATATATTCCCCAGTTAACTTCTCTTACAGACTTTGCAACACCCTTTGCTGCAAGAATCTTCTGGAATATTGAAGCATCAATAACTCCGCTTAACTGATATACTGTCTGGCTAAGAATTACAGGCAGTGACGTAAGAAGAATCATCTTATAAATATCAGGATATGCGTCAACCTCTCCTGAATAATCTCTTCTTTTTTGTTTCTTTATTATCGGTCTGTTAACCAGATATACAAATATCAGGAACAATAATCCGAAAAGTCCACCAATACAGGTTCCTAGAGTTCCTCCCGCTGCACCGTAAGACGCTATATCAGCCGAAGCCGAATGTGCCATCATAAGATAGTAACAAGCCACAATACTCACGATTGCATTGACAAACTGTTCAACAATCTGTGAAATTGAGGTAGGTATCATCGTTCCTTTTCCCTGAAAGAATCCTCTTAGCACTCCCATCATCGCACAAAGAAGTATTGTAGGCGATAGCACTCTAAGCGCCATTACGCTTCCTGTTCCTTCAAAAAGGAAATTAGCAAACTTCTCGGCTCCGAAATATACGATGCAAGTCATAATTAATCCGGACATAAATCCGAAAGTCATAGCTGCAAAAAAAAGTCTTGAAACATTGATATACTGTTTCTTGGCGGTCTTTGCGGCTACAAGCTTTGAAACCGCAAGCGGCAGACTGTAGGATGATATTATAAGTGCAATATTGTATATATTGTACGCGTTTGAATAATATCCATTACCTGCATCTCCGATTATATTAGTCATTGGTATTCGATACAAAAGACCTATTATTCTGCTTATAAGTGATGCAGCAGCAAGAATAGATCCCTGTACCAGAAAATTATTACTACTTTTTCTTTTTACAGAATTACTCATTTGAATATAGTCTCCATTAAGTATCTTTATTATGAATTTGCCTTAATAACAAGTTTATCTTCTCTTTTTAGCGGAACTACCGCAATATAGGTTTTACCCTTATTTACTTTTAAAAGCTTTCCGTCAGAATCAAGAAATCTCATTGTATTCTTATTTTCGTTCTTAGCCCATTTTATATTGGTCGCTTTCCCATTAGAAATATAAATTGCCTTTCCTCTGCTGTCAGCGATATCCATATCCTGGCGTCCCTGACTGTCCATATCCCACTCATCTACAAGCATAATGATAATATTCTTAAATGTCAGTGCTTTACCTGTATTCTTATCAACATGCTTACCGCCAAACTGATATCTTGTATACAATTTTGTCTTCTCATCATAAATCAGATATGGTGCTGTGTAATATGAATAATCAATCTGGACATATGATGCATCCTTGCCGGATTCGTCTACCGTATCTTCATCAAAAAAAGTGAAATGATTATTCTCTTTTGCCTGCAAATCAGTTCTGATTCCAAGTTTCTTTACGCATTTATTAATTCCATCAGAAGTAGCGAATAAATTGTGCGGCGCACTTATTGAATCATCCCTGAAAGCAAGGGTTGACTCTATTCCCGTTATTCCGTCAAGGTCATCTACACCTAAATCTTCAATATATGAATATGCTTTATCCGAACCTCCGGCATGAACATATATAGCATCCCATTCCTTTGCAAAACTTACATAGTAATGTCTTGCGCTTCTAAGAGAACCGATTCTGTCAGACTTAACACTCTGGAAAATTCCCATAAGTCTTGTTATACCGCCTTCTGTCAGACACTCATACAATATATCTGCCTGCGAAATACCGCTTTGCGGTGATGCTGCCGAAAGATTATTGTACATTACGGCAAATGGTCTCTTTGCTGCCTGTTTTTCATCAATATATTTGCCTGTAAGCGGACTTGCTGCCTTTCCGGGTGGAACAGTCGGCTCAGGTGTCGTGGTCGGACCCGCTGCAGTTTCATAAGTAGGTGTCGCACTTGGCGTAGCCGTAGACTTCGGCGTAGCGGTCGCAGTACTCTTTGTGGCATTCTTCCTGTTATGTTCTTTTACAGCCACCACTGATACAATTGCCACAACCACAAGCAGAATTGCAGCTGCAATCACTATAATCTTTTTGTTTTTCTCCATAATATAATTCTTTCCTTCTACCTTGTAATCCCCATATCATTAAGAATGTCTTCCTGCAGATGTTCCATAGTCTTATCATCTTCATCCATGTGGTCATATCCAAACAGATGAAGCATACTGTGAACTACCAGAAATGACATCTCTCTGACCACAGAATGCCCATACTCTGCAGCCTGCTCGTATATTTTGTCTTTGCTTAGCACAATATCCCCAAGTACAATCTCCTGCGTCTGTGGATCAAAATAATCCGCATCTGTATCCGGATTCAAATCTTTAATAAATTCAAAATCACCCGGAGCATCGTATTCAATCATAGGAAATGACAAGACATCCGTTGCCTTGTCAATATTTCTGTATTCTTTATTGATAGTTTTTATCTCTTCATTGTCCGTTACAAGCACATTAATCTGTGCTTGAAGCGGAAATCCGGTATAATCGATTGCTTTAACCACCGCATCTTTTATTACCTTGTCACTGTCAAAATCAAAATCTTTATCAATCTCATATTCAATATTAACTGTCACTTTATCATCTCCAAAATCTATCTTTTCGAATCTTTTGAATCTCTTTTAGCTTTGTTTTTCTGTCTGCTTCTTTCATAGTCATCATATGCATTTACAATCTTTTGAACAAGCGGATGTCTTACCACGTCCAGATTAGAAAGGCGTGCTATTCCTATATCATCAATTTTTGAAACAATTCTAAGCGCCTGTTCAAGTCCGCTTGCCTGTCCCGGCATAAGATCTATCTGGGTAAGATCTCCTGTCACGATTACTTTTGAACCAAAACCGATACGCGTCAAAAACATCTTCATCTGAGCCGGCGTAGTATTCTGGGCCTCATCAAGAATAATGTAGGCATTATCCAAAGTTCTTCCTCTCATATATGCAAGCGGCGCTACCTCGATAAGGCCTTTTTCTGCATTTCTAAGATAAGCTTCCGGTCCCATAATCTGATTAAGCGCATCATATAGCGGTCTAAGATACGGATCAACCTTGCTTTGCAGATCTCCCGGCAGAAAACCAAGCTTTTCTCCTGCCTCAATTGCAGGTCTTGTAAGAATAATTCTTTCAACTTCATTTTCCTTAAATGCCTTAATAGCCATTGCCATCGCAAGATAAGTCTTACCGGTTCCTGCAGGTCCCACTCCGAAAACTATCATCTTATCTCTTATCAGATCAAGATATTTCTTTTGTCCGACAGTCTTGGCTTTAATAGGGCGGCCGTTAATTGTATAGCATACAATATCGGTATCTATCTGTGAAATGAATTCGTCATTGCCCTCAAAGCGCATTGAAATAGCATAATCAACTTTTTGCTGTGTTATCTCATTACCTGCTAATGCACTTTGGCATAACTGCTCAAAAACAGCACTGGCATTATCACACCCGCGCTCATTACCAATTATCTTAACATTCTCATCCCTGACAACCACGGTTATCTTGAATGTTCTCTCTATTGTCTTAATATATGAATCAAATTGACCAAAAACCGTTTTTTGAATATCTGCCGGAATATTTAATTCAACTTCCTTAATTCCCAAAGTATTCCTCCCGTATTTTCTTTCTTTTTGTAAATGCTCCCGTAACGTCTAAATTAATCGTCACATTAACATTAACATCATCAAAAGAAAATGTGTAATCATAATTATTAACTTTTATATTATTTTGTGCAAGCTCACTTAGATACTCGCTAACTACTGCATTCACTTTTTCTTTTGCATCATTCTTATCATATGTCTTCTCACATGGCTCATACTCATAATAATGAGTAATCCCAAGTGAAATATAATCTCTAAAAAATGATGTTTTACAGCTCATTATATCACAATGCTCTCCTAATTTAAAAGGTCTATACAGTATTTTTTTATTATCACCAATTTCAATATAAAAGCTTCTTTTTTCTTTGCCGTTATATTCTCTTTGCACATACTGCAAAGGGAAAGACAATTTTTTTGTATATTTTTTTCTTATTAAAACATCTGCGGATGCACTTACTTTTTCACGTTTTACCACATTACCGCCATCATCTGTTACATCATATTCCCCGGCAATTAAGACATCATTTTTCTTAACTTTACTCCCTGCCTTTACAACAGCAGTGCCCTGTCTTGTGATTATATTCACTATAGCTCCATCTGTATCTGCAATAATAGAACATAAATCGTCCTTTTGTGTTTCACTTTCATACTTAATCCCCTCTTTTATAGTCACTTTAAGAACACATCCGTCAACATATGCCGACACAAAACTTATATCAGGATGTGATGAACGTATATACTTTTCAAGACTTTCACAGTCAAAATCCTTCTTGGCCACACCAGCATATACATTCTCATTTTCTATAATCGATAGAAGTTCGTTACTGCTGTACTTGTAGTTTTCAAAAAAAGTGACCTTCCACACATGTTCGCTGCAAAGATATACTGTTACAAGTGCAGCAATTACTCCCGCACATAAAGTCATATTTCTTTTAGCATCTTTTAGAATTTTTATAAGACCGTATTGTTTCTTAACGCTACAGGTTACCCCGCATTTTTTAGCCATTTTAAGAAATTCATTTTCACAATCTGTATATATACGAAATTCATGACATGTCCCACTTCTCTTTTCTCCCCATACACATATTCCTTTTGCGAGGCATATATTTAAAAGTCTCTCTATGCTATGGTTATCATTTGAAATACGAAGTCCGGTCACACTGACTCCCCGATAAAACTTTTTAACAAAACTCATCTATACAAACCCTCAAATATAACCGCTTTAATTACTCCTGATATATCAATATCCCCATTAAAAAAATACCTTATAAGAAGACGCTCCCCCTCAATTCTAATTTTCTTGCATCTGTCTTTAATCATTATTTCTTCCGATGTATAGCTTAAAACTTTTATATAGTTTTCAATATGTAAATGCCTGTTTCCATACATACATATCATCGCATCACGTCCATGCAAAACACTTTCACTTTCTATTTGGTCAATCATTTTCTGTCTTGCATCAAATTTCATCCGGGTTGAATGATTTTTTACCGATATTTTTTTATGTCTCATCGAGCTTACCAACAGGTATGGTATTTATTTTAAGTATATAAATGATTACAAAGAAAAATACCCGAATTATAAATAATTCGGGTATTAAAAAATCTTAAATAAATTACTAATTAATACTTACGCTTACGAGCTGCCTCAGACTTCTTCTTACGCTTAACGCTTGGCTTCTCATAATGCTCTCTCTTACGTATTTCCTGCTGGATTCCTGCTTTTGCACAGTTTCTCTTGAATCTACGCAGAGCACTATCTAATGTTTCGTTTTCTTTTACAATAACACTTGACATAGTCTCACACCTAACCTCCCTCCAGTTGTGAATTGTGCTGACAACTGATTGGGTTCATATTTTATAGCACTGCTATGATTATAACATAAATAAAATAATAGTCAACAACTTTTTTATGTTATTATCAAATACATGTCCTACATCAGACAGAAAATTGAATAATTAAATTAAATCAATATCCTCATGGTCATTGAAAATAGCTTCATACTTTTCAAGAATCTCTTCATGAATAGGGGTAAGTCCCACAATCTCACATCCGTAGATAGTTGTCTCATCTTCCTCATCTGCAGGAAGTGTTGCTCTTATTATCTTAATAATTGCATATAATATTGACGTCTCATCGTTACCAAACTGAAGCTTTGCATTAAAATAATAATCCAAAGGAAGAATACTGTCTGTCTTAAAACCAAGACCGTTTTTAGAAATATTTATAACTTCAATTGGGGCTTCAACATTAATTACCTCAATATTATTCTGACGAAACAATGATGAAATTGTAAGCTGCATACTTACCTTTTCTCTTGCACTTGTTCTCTTTTCAATCATCTTTTTTCCTCCATCCGTGTATCGAAAAAAATACCAAACTTTTGAATAAATTATACAACAACTTTTGATATTGTTCAATAATTATTTAATCTGATTCTCAAGAATATTTGGTACTTTTTCCAGTGCCGATGCAATACCTTCAGGATTTTTTCCGCCGGCCTGAGCCATATTAGGTCTTCCGCCGCCGCCACCGCCAACAACCGGTGCGATTTCTTTGATAAGATTTCCTGCATGAACACCTTTATCAAGAGCGCCCTTTGTTGCAGTTGCCATAAGACTTACTTTACCGTCTGTACATGATGCAAGTATAACTACGCCTTCTTTAAGTTTATCTTTAAGCTCATCTCCAAGATTACGAAGTCCGTTCATATCAACTCCGTCAACGCTTACAGCAAGGTATTTAACACCTTTTACTTCCTTAACGTCATTAAGGACATCTCCGAGTGAATCCTTAGCAAGCTTATCTTTAAGTTTCTCATTTTCTGAATTAAGGCTCTTGATCTCATCAAGTAATGATGCAATCTTATCAGCTAACTTCTCAGGTTCTGCCTTCGCTGTCTTTGCTGATGCATAAAGAAGTTTTTCAATGTTTTTATAATACTCAATTACAGCATCTGATGTAATTGCTTCAATTCTTCTGACATTAGCTGCAACTCCTGATTCAGATACAATCTTAAACAATGAAATATCTGATGTGTTAGATACATGTGTACCACCACAAAGCTCTTTTGAGAAATCTCCCATTGATACTACGCGGACACTGTCACCGTACTTCTCACCAAACAATGCCATTGCACCTGTCTTCTTCGCCTCATCTATAGACATAACATCTGTAACAACAGGTATCTTCTTAGCAATCTCTTTGTTAACAATCTCTTCAACACGGCTTATCTCATCAGGTGTCATTGCATTAAAATGAGAGAAGTCAAATCTTAATCTGTCTTTATCACAAAGTGATCCGTGCTGTTCAACATGGTTACCAAGAACGATTCTGAGTGCTTTCTGAAGAAGGTGTGTCGCACTGTGATTCTTACATGTGTTAACTCTTCTTTCTTCATTTACACAAAGCTTAACAGTATCTTTTACCTTAAATGAACCGCTTTCTACATATCCTACATGTCCGATTTTTCCACCCTGAAGCTTAATTGTATCTTTTACGATAAATTTAGCATTCTCGGTAATAATCTCTCCGGTATCTGCAACCTGTCCACCCATTGTTGCATAGAAAGGTGTCTCATCTACGATAATTGTTCCGTTAGTTCCTGTTGCAAGTTCATCAACGATAGCATCCTCTGTTGTCATTGCGGTGATATCAGATACGTGTGTAAGTCTGTCATATCCAACGAAAACAGATGTCATTGAAGCATCGAGTGACTGATAAATTGTAACATCAGCTCCCATGTAGTTAGAAACTTCACGGCTGTTTCTTGCATTTTCCTTCTGGATAAGCATTGCCTTGTTGAATCCTTCTTCATCAACATCGAAACCTTTTTCTTCTAAGATTTCTTTTGTAAGATCAAGTGGGAATCCGTATGTATCATAAAGCTTGAAAGCATCGTCTCCTGCTAAAAGCTTTACATTATCCTTTTCCATCTGTGCTTCATAATCGGCAAGAATCTTAAGTCCCTGGTCGATTGTCTTGTTAAAGCTGTTCTCTTCAACGGTTATGATATTAAGTATATATTCTTTCTTCTCCTCAAGCTCAGGATATCCGTCCTTTGAAGAATCAATAACGGTTGTACTGAGTCCTGCAAGGAATCCTCCCTTAATACCAAGTAAACGTCCGTGTCTTGCGGCACGTCTTAAAAGTCTTCTAAGAACATATCCTCTTCCTTCGTTAGATGGCATGATCCCGTCTGAAATCATAAATGTTACAGAACGGATATGGTCTGTAATAAGGCGGATTGACATATCAGTCTTAGGATCAACAAGATATTTAACTCCTGCAACTTCACATACCTTATCTCTGAGTGCTTTAATTGTATCAACATCGAATATTGAATCAACATCCTGAACAACTGTTGCAAGACGCTCAAGACCCATTCCTGTATCAATGTTTTTCTGCTTAAGTTCTGTATAATGACCTTCTCCGTCATTATCGAACTGGGTAAATACATTGTTCCATACCTCGATAAATCTGTCGCACTCACATCCTACCTTACAATCAGGCTTACCGCATCCGTATTTTTCGCCACGGTCATAATATATCTCTGAACATGGTCCGCAAGGTCCTGCACCATGCTCCCAGAAATTATCTTCTTTTCCGAATCTGTATATTCTGTCTGCTGCAACACCGATTTCCTTATTCCAGATATCAAATGCTTCATCATCCTCTAAATATACTGATGGGTATAATCTTTCAGGATCAAGTCCTACCACTTCGGTAAGGAATTCCCAAGACCAGTGTATTGCTTCTGTCTTAAAATAATCACCGAAAGAGAAGTTACCTAACATCTCAAAAAAAGTACCATGTCTTGCCGTCTTACCGATATTCTCGATATCACCGGTTCTTATACATTTCTGGCATGTAGTAACTCTTGTTCTTGGCGGAACCTCCTGTCCTGTAAAATAAGGTTTAAGGGGTGCCATTCCTGAGTTAATAAGCAACAGACTCTTATCATTGTTGGGAATAAGAGAAAAGCTTCCCAATTTTAAATGTCCTTTGCTCTCAAAGAACTCCAAAAACATTTTTCTTAATTCGTTAACTCCATACGTTTTCACTTTTTTTGCCTCCTGTTAATCCTGAGTTTTCTTATCTTTTCTTTTTCTAAGCGATACTCCAATTGCAATACCTGCTGCAGAAAATAATACTACTACTATTAATTTAATAACATACACAAGTGTCCATCCAAAAAAATTACCCATAAGGTGACCCTCCTTTATTCTCTGTTAGCCAGTTCGGAAGTTATATCATCCCAGTCAAGTCCACACTCTGCCATAAGAACCATAATATGGTACATAAAATCCGCAATCTCGTATTTAAGCTCTTCACTCTCCGGATTTTTTGCAGCAATGACAATCTCAGTAGCTTCTTCACCGCACTTTTTAAGGATCTTGTCTATTCCCTTTTCAAAAAGATAGTTAGTGTATGAACCCTTCTTAGGATTGTTCTTTCTGTCCATTATAACATCATATACTCTGTTAAGTACGACTGTCGGATTAGTCTGTGAATACTCCTTAGAAGCAACTTCTGTATAGAAACAGCTCTTATTTCCCGTATGACATGCTGCTCCAACCTGTCTTACTTTAACTAAAAGTGTATCGTTATCGCAATCAACAGCCATTGACTTTATGTACTGATAATGGCCTGACGTCTCGCCTTTAACCCAAAGCTCCTGTCTGCTTCTTGAGTAATATGTCATGAGTCCTAACTCAAATGTCTTATTGAACGCCTCTTCATTCATGTACGCCATCATAAGAACTTCATCATTCTTGTAATCCTGAACAACAACAGGAATAAGTCCGTCACTGTTAAGCTTAAGCTGTGAAAAACTTATGTTGCTTTCAAAAACCTTAACATCGATTCCGTAATCTCTTAAAGATTTTTTCACAGGATAAATCTTCTTCCCACGGTAATAATTCGTTGCAACTCCATCAATACCGTCAATTTCCATAACATCTTTTATACTGTGTCTTACAAGCGAGTCCCTGATTATAACAGGAATGTTACATTCCTTAACTGCTTTCATAAGCTTATCAGAAACCTCAACATGCTTAATAAGAAGTTCACCTGCATAATCTTTATAACGTGCCTGTGCACTTCCACTTATGAAATCATCTACATTTTCAACTTCAACGATAAGCTTATCCTTACCGAATCTGTCTGCTGCCTGCTCATATACATTCTTATCTTCAAGAATAGCTTCTTTAATAACAGCTCTTGAAGCTCCTGTATATAAAGCTTTCTTTACATCCTCAAATCTTGATACGTTAATTCCGAGTATCAACGGAGTGTCTATCTCTTTTGTAATTTTTCTTGCAGCAAGAAGAGTTTCCTCTTTGTCACTTTCTCTCGAAGAGTAATTGTACATAAATATCTCATCAACATCCTCTTTTGAGTATCTGATTACTTCTTCAATAACATTAGACATTACTTCGTTTTCTGCATTGATATATGCAATAAGTTTCTTTTCAGACATATTATCCTCATTTCCGCATTTATATAAAAAATATTAGCATATGTTTTAGCTGATTTGTATTATTTAGCATGTTTTTTTTCAAACATCTCAATAGCCGATGCCAGATTAACTCTGTTCTCATATAATGCCTTACCGATAATGGCACCATGTACTCCGCTTGTCTGTATCAGTTCAAGGTCTTTTAATGATGAAACACCGCCTGAAGCAATTACATCAAGTCCACATGCATTAGAAAGTGCCTTTGTTGCCTCAACATTAGGTCCCATAAGCATTCCGTCTTTTGAAATATCCGTATAGACGATTGTCTTTACACCGATACTCTTCATGTTCTGTGCAAGATCTATTGCATTCATCGAGCTTACTCTTTCCCAGCCTTCAATTGCAACCATTCCATCTTTTGCATCAATTCCTACTACAATTCTGTCGGCACCGAAATTAGCAATGGCTTCTTTAACAAAAGCCGGATTTTCAACTGCCTTAGTTCCAATAATTACACGAGTTATACCAAGATTAAGTTTATTCTCGATATCCTTAATCGTACGTATTCCGCCTCCTACCTGAACAGGAATTTTCACTGTTGAAGCCACAGATTTAAACACTTCATCATTGACTGAGTAGCCTACTAAAGCTCCGTCAAGATCCACCATATGGATATATGACGCTCCCTGTTCTTCAAAAGACATTGCTATCTTTAAAGGATTATTGGAATACACATGAGATTCCTGAAACAAACCCTGTCTTAATCTTACGCACTGACCATTCTTAATATCTATTGCTGGATATAATTGCATAATTGTTACCAAACCTTTCTTACAGTGATCCTTTTGTTGAAAGGACATCTTTAATTCTTGGGTCATACCCCGTAGCTGTATCCAATGCCTTGGCAAAAGATTTAAACATAGCTTCTATAATGTGATGGTCGTTAACACCATCAAGCACTTTCAAATGAAGATTCATTCCGGCAGAATATGATACCGCATAGAAGAATTCTCTTACCATACATGTATCCATATAGCCAACTTTTTCTGTATTAAATGTTGCGTCAAGCGAAAGATACGGTCTTCCCGATAAATCAAGGGCACAAAGCACTAGTGCATCATCCATAGGAAGTATCTCGCTTGCATATCTTCTTATCCCCTTCTTGTCTCCTACAGCTTCCTTTATTGCCGTACCGATAACTATTCCCACATCTTCAATTGTGTGGTGTGTATCAACATACAAGTCTCCGTTGCATACAAGCTCCATATCAAACAGACCATGCTTTGTAAAGCTGTTAAGCATGTGATCAAAAAATCCTATACCTGTATTGATGCGGTATTTACCTGTTCCGTCAATATTAAAAGATACCTTTATATCTGTCTCTGCAGTTTTTCTGCATATCTTTGAAGTTCTGTCGCACGATTTATCATCCTTTGCATCAGCTATTTCTTCTTCAAAATCCTGCTCCTCGTATTCTTCTTCGTACTCTTCTTCATAATCAGACTCATCATAAGATTCGTCTTCACATTCATCATCTTCGTATTCAGGCTCTTCGTACTGTTCTTCTTCATACTCAGCCTCTTCATACAGGTCTTCTTCATTAACTTCTTCGTTGACTTCTTCTTTTACCGGCTCTTCGTAATCATCGTAAAAGCCTTCAGCTTTGGCTCTGGCAATTGCTTCTTCTCTTTTGGTCATCTTTTTTGTTCCTTCCAAAGAAGCGTTCTTACCAGTAGTTTTTGTAGTACCCTTTCTTTCTGCCATAACTTCCTCCGCTATCCCATTATCTTATTACAACATATCAGTCTATACTTTTATTGAATCTTACAGCTATTGAATTAGCATGTGCAGTAAGTCCTTCAGACTTGGCAAATTTGATTATATCGTCACAATCACGCATAAGCGCATCTCTTGAGTAGGAAATTATGCTGCTCTTCTTGATAAAATCATCAACTCCGAGTGGTGAAAAGAACTTAGCTGTTCCGTTCGTTGGAAGTATGTGATTAGGTCCTGCAAAATAATCTCCTAAAGGTTCGCTTGAATACTCTCCAAGGAATATTGCTCCGGCATTCTTAACCTTTGTCATTATATCAAAAGGATTAGCTGTCACAATCTCAAGATGCTCGCTTGCAATATCGTTAACTGCCTCAATGGCATCATCCATATTGTCGGCAACAAGAATATATCCGTAATTTTCAAGTGACTTTTCAATTATTTCTTTTCTTGAAAGACGTGATGTAAACTCATCAACGCATTTACTTACTTCATCAGCAAGCTCCTTGCTTGTTGTGACAAGAATAGATGAAGCCATCTGATCATGTTCTGCCTGTGAAAGTAAATCAGCTGCAACAAATGAAGGATTAGCTGTCTCATCAGCAAGAACGAGGATCTCACTAGGACCTGCTATTGAATCAATGCTTACATGTCCGTACACGGATTTCTTTGCAAGTGCAACATATATGTTACCCGGCCCTACAATCTTATCTACTTTCTTAATGCTGTCTGTACCAAATGCCAAAGCTGCAATAGCCTGTGCTCCGCCTGCTTTGTATATCTGGGTTACTCCTGCTTCGTTAGCTGCAACAAGAGTATTGTAATAAACCTTTCCGTCTGCTCCCGGTGGTGTTGTCATAACTATTCTTTCAACACCCGCAACCTTTGCAGGAACAACATTCATAAGAACAGATGAAGGATATGCAGCCTTACCGCCCGGAACATATACACCTACACTTGAAAGCGGTGTTATCTTAACTCCGAGAATCGATCCGTCCGGCTTGCAATCAATCCAGCTGTTACGTTTCTGTCTTTCATGATAGTCTTTAATGTTGGCAATCGCTTTTCTAATAACTGAAAGAAGTTCGTCATCAACCTGACTGTAAGCTTCCTCAATCTCCTCTTTTGTTACAAGAATATTATCTGCGTTAATGTCTGCTTTATCAAACTTTTTAGTATATTCAAAAAGTGCCTTGTCGCCGTTTTCCTTAACATTGTTGATTATTTCATTAACAGTAGCGGAATAATCATCATAATTATTCGGGCTTCTTTTCAAAAGATCTTCTAAAATATTGTTCTTTGTCTCATTTGTTAATTTAATTATTCGCATACAATCACTCCATTTCTGCCTTTTTTTATGACTTGTTATCTGGCAAGTCCGGCATTTTTCAGATCGTTAATAATCTTAGTTATTCTTTCCTGTTCCATCTTCATGCTTACCTGATTAACAACCATTCTTGCAGAAAGAGGACAAATCTCTTCAAGTACCTCAAGACCATTCTCTCTAAGAGTAGTTCCGGTCTCAACAATATCAACTATAACTTCTGACAATCCTACGATAGGAGCAAGTTCAACCGAACCGTTAAGCTTGATAATCTCTACTGTCTGATTCTTCTTGTTATAGAAATAATCCTTAGCAATATGAGGATATTTTGAAGCAACCCTTATCATCTGACCATGCTCAAGAAGCTGTCTTGCGCTGGCAGGTCCCGCTACACACATTGTACATTTTCCTATACCAAAATCAAGAACCTCGTAAAGTTTTCTTCCTTCTTCAAGTATGGTATCTTTACCTACCACTCCGATATCCGCACATCCGTATTCAACATATGTAGGAACATCCGAAGCTTTGGCAAGGAAAAATTTAAGTTTTAACTCTTCATTTACAAAAATAAGCTTTCTTGTATCAGGATCGCGCATCTGCTCACAGTCGATACCTATCTGCTTTAATATATCCATTGATTTTTTTGCAAGCCTTCCTTTGGCAAGTGCAAATGTAATATATCTTGTCTCTTCCATTGTTATCCTCATTTCATATACTTTTTATAGCTCTTTAATCACGCCGTCTTGTGATACAAAATATACTTTTTCAAACTTTTTCTTTTTTGCATCGGCAGCATATTCTTCTATATCATGCTTTTCAGACTTTCTTATAAGCTCAACGTTAAAGCCTACTTTCTTTAATTCGTCAGCTTTCTTAAATGCTTCATTTCTTGCCTGTCTTTCAAATACGACTCTGCAGTCCCTGCTTGTAATATCAAATTCAATATTCTGTCTTATCATTGCAATCATAAGCTGATCAAGAAGTATTGCAACACCTATTGCAGGACTGTCCTGTCCGAACTGTCCGACAAGCTTGTCATATCTTCCGCCGCTTGCAATGGCATCACCTGTTCCGTATGTATATCCTTTCATGATAAGACCTGTGTAATAGTCATATCTGCTAAGCATTCCAAGGTCAAATGAAATGTATTTGCCGTATCCTAGGCTTTCAAGTATGCTGTATATTTTATCAAGTCTCTCAAGTGCCGCAATTGCCTTATCCCCTTGGATAACACTCTTGGCCTTTTCGATTATATCATAACCGCCAAAAAGCTGTGGAAGCTTAAGTACCGCTTCTGCAAGTTCACTGTTCACATTCTTGCTGTTTAAAAGCTCTGTGGCACCAAAGATGTTCTTTTCATCGATTAATATCTTAAGTTCCATAATCTCGTCCTGGCTAAGTCCTGTCTGCTCAACCATTCCGTTAAATAAATCGGCATGTCCGATTTCAATCTGGAATTCCTTAAGTCCTGCTGCCAAAAGACATTCAACAGTTATGGCAATCATCTGTGCATCCGCATCCGTGCTGTCATCATTAATAAGTTCCATTCCCACCTGGGTATATTCCTTAAGCTTTCCCTGATAGCTGCTGTTATTAATAAATGTATTGCCAACATAACTAAGTCTTATAGGAAGTGTATCTTCTTTAAAGTACTTTGCAACGCATCTTGCTATTGAAGGAGTAATATCCGGTCTTAAAACCATTGTGTTGCCGTCTCTGTCAAAGAACTTGTACATCTCTCTTGAAGGCACGGTTCCTCTCTCTTCATTAAAAATATCAAAAAACTCGAAAGACGGTGTCTGGATAGATTTAAAACCATTCTGTCTTAAAACATTTCTCATGCATCTTTCCAGGTATTCTTTTTTCTCGCATTCACCGTTATAAATGTCGCGCACACCGTCCGGTGTATGTAACAGCTTATCTGTCATCATGTTATCTTCCTTTCAATTCAACGCAAAAACTGCATTATAAATCCTAAAAATTTATTATAAAATAAGCGCTTACCCATGTCAACATGGCTTACCTCACATATTTATGCGCAAATTCGTCTGTTTTTTACTCATTATCACGTATTACAAGGTCATTATTTAACATTTCAAGATAATGAATTGTAACTCCGTTATACTCAGAAATCATCCATTTCTTATCAAACTCATCATATCGGATGCTCTTTCGTCCACCGTTTTTTGCCCTTTCCATAAAATACTTAAGTCGCTCAAATCTAAGATAAAAGCACTGGCTCTTTTCTTTAAAATATATAATCAAAAATGAAACACCGCCCATTTTTTCATACTCGCTCATAAATTCAAACTGGTGCTCATGTACATTGCTTAAAGCAAATGTCTCCCCCGACACCTCTTTTGCATCAAAGCACACCGGAATCCCCTGTACGACACCTATGTAATCAACGGTACTTTTTTTCTCAAAGTATGCAAGCGTAATGTGCCTGTTGTCATCAATCTCTATAGGCTTAATAGGTGTTGGAATCTTTTGCACAAGTGCCAGTCCGCCTGCCCTGTATTTATCATTTGTAAAGTTAATCATTTCTTCAAGAAATGAGCCTCTTAGGCCTCTTGATTTATAGTAAGCCATTATAATCACCCAGTTATCTTTTTAAATTCATCCGGTATCTTTGTCTTAAAGCTTTTACCCGACACAGTCTCTAACTCACAGTCAGGAAAAATGATTTCATAAGAATGAAGCATCTGACTTTTGATATTGTAATTCTTTTTGTAATACTCGTTAACGTCTTTATTACCGTACTTGACATCTCCGATAACAGGCATCCCCTCAAAGCTAAGATGCGCTCTTATCTGATGAGTCTTTCCCGTCACAAGCTTCACCTTTAAAAGTGCCACATTGCCTTTTCTTTTAATGCACTCATATTGTGTGATTATCTCATCAAAAGTGCCGTCATTATTACGTGATACTTTAACTTTGTTGGTCTTCTCATCTTTTTTTAGATAGGCATGAAGCTTTGCCTTATCCTTTGGATTGCCGCTTACAACAGTAAGGTAATATTTTGAAACACTTCTGTCTGATATTATACTGCTAAGCTCCCTAAGCCCCTTGTATGATTTTCCTGCAAGCATAAGTCCCGATGTGTTTCTGTCAAGTCTGTTGACAAATGATGGTCTAAATGTCACAAGCTGGCTGTCATCAATCTGACCGGAAGCTTTCATATACTCAACCAAAAGTTCATTCATGCTTATATCATCTGCAACTGCCTGCTGTGATAAAACTCCTTTTGGCTTATTTGCAATGATAATATCCGCATCCTCATATATTATCCTGCTTTTAAAATCAATATCAGGAGTGCTGATTTTTTTCTTTGAAGTTACTTCTTTCTTTTGATTCATGTCCTCTCCGACAGACATTTTCAAAAAAGTTTCATCACTCAAAAAAATCTTAACAGTATCAGAAACCTTAAGAATCTCATCTCCTGAGGCTTTCCTGCCGTTAAGTGTTATATTCTTTTTTCTAAGCATTTTATAAATAAAACTTTTTGGTGCCTTGCAAAGCACACGTTCTAAAAGTTTGTGAAGCTTCTTTCCTGCTTCATTATCACCTATAACAATTTCTTTCAATTTAACACCGCCTGATCAGAATCCGAAATATTTAATTGTCTGAGCAATATTTTCTACATTTTCATTAACCGGACCCATAGATTTAACTGCACTTATAAAGTCATCTTCATCTGTACATACATCAATTTCAACGCCGAGCTCGTATGCGCCTGATACTTTTGAAAAATACTTTTTGATATAGCCTGTATCCTGACCTTTTTCATTAACAAACATAACCACTTTTTCTTCATCAATGGCTATGGCATCAGCATACATGGACTTTTCTTCAGAAGTCATCAGCATATCGTAGAGAACACAAGTCTGCGTGTTCATTGCATTTATGCGCTCATAGAGATTTTTTGATGCTGACTTGTGAGGCAATAAAATAACTAGTCCCGTAAGACTTTTGCATGCCGGCAAAACCATAACAGCCGCAAATACGGTTCCAACATTATTACGTGTATGTCCACTAAGAATATATGCTGATACAAGCACGCTAAATGATAATGCAAAAAAGAATAGCGTAATTAATATATTTGCCTTCTTTTGATATTTTAAATACCCGAATTCACCTTCATCCGGCTTTGATTTTTTAATAAACATCATTTACCCTTTCTTTAGTTATCCTTTAATATTTTTATCTCCTCTTCATTTAAAAGTCTGTATTCTCCCGGAGCAAGATTTTCGTCAAGGCAAAGCTCACCCATCTTTTCTCTCTTAAGGAATAATACATTTTTCCCTCTTGCCTTAAACATTCTCTTTACCTGATGAAATTTTCCTTCATACACTGTACATCTTGCACTCATTTTGTCATCACAGATATATAGCTTTGCAGGAAGAGCTGTAAATTCATCATCTATCACTATTCCTTCTTCAAATGCCTTAACATCGTCTTGTGTAATGATATCGTCCACCTCAACATAATATGTCTTTGGGACATGTTTTGAAGGTGTCAACATGCTATGTGCAAAATCGCCGTCATTGGTAAGTATTAAAAGACCAACCGAATCTTTATCAAGCCTTCCAACCGGGAAAATGTCTTTACGTGCCTGATTTTTCATCAAGTCTACAACGGTAGTGTCTCTGTTATCCTTAGTGGCACTTACGACTCCCGCCGGTTTGTTCATCATATAATACTGATATTTGGCATAGCGAAATTCACGGTTATTATATATAACAACGCATCCCTCATCAACCTGTCTGCCGGGATCCTTTATAAGCTCGCCGTCAACAAACGCTCCCGCCTTACGGATATTTTTCTTTAACTCACTTTTCGTATCAGCACCCATTGCAGATAATAAACTGTCTAATCTCATCTACATCCATCTCCAGCCCGGCAGATATTTGTTCTTAAGACTGCCATTATTATTCTTGGCAAATCCAAGTGATTTACCTTCAACACATACAAGAACATATCCATTCGCAAGCTTCTCATCATCAGCCTCTATTGTCTCTCCCTTAAGATATCTGATTACTCTGTCATCATCTGCCCCAAGAGATAAAACATTATCAAACTCATCCGCTCTAAGAGAACTTGCAAGTGCCTGGCTTGGCTCAAATCTTTTTGTCTTAACCTCTCCCATGAAAAGACCATTTCTCATAATACGGATGCCTTTCATATCAGGTTTACCTTCCGGAAGATAATAAATCTTTGTGCCCTGCACCAAAAATCTGTCCCTATCAAAATCAATATTAATCTTTTTTATAAATTCAAGAAATGTTTCATCAAGCTTGTCCGCACGTGTCTTTGTCTGTCCTATAGCCGGAGCCGTATACGGTGCATCCTCGCTTTTATGCAACAGCACTGCAAAATGTCCTTCACCTTCAAGCTTATGCGGCCATAGTCTTGCACACTCTTTTAGTGTCTCATCCCCATCACTCCACTGTGGTCTTCCAAAGTCTAACGGATAATCATCATCATTTGCATCGATTCCGTTATCAAGAACAATATGGCTTATTGACATACATGGTCGCTCATTAATGAGATATGTAATTAACTGTTCATCTTCAAGTGGGGAAAATGTACATGTGGAATATACCATGTCACCGCCAGGACGAAGCATATCGGCTGCATACAATATAATCTCTTTTTGAATATTATTGTAATACGCAGTTCCGTACTGTTCGTAATTCTTAATTATGCTGTTATCTTTACGAAACATTCCTTCACCTGAACATGGGGCATCCACAAGGATTTTATCAAAGAAGCATGAAAAATGTTTTGCAAGACTGTATGTTGCTTCATTAGTCACGATTGCATTTGGGATACCACAAATCTCAACATTTTTAAGAAGTGCTTTTGCTCTTGAAGGACTTATATCATTAGACACTAAAAGTCCGCTTCTGTTAAGCTTGGCACCAAGCTCCGTTGTCTTTCCTCCCGGTGCGGCACAAAGGTCTAACACCTTGTCCGAAGGATTAACCGGAAGGATTGATGCCGGAACCATGGCGCTTGGCTCTTGCAGATAATACAATCCGGCGTAGTAAAACGGGTGCTTTGCAGGTTTATCCGAATTGTTATAATAGAATCCCTTTCTTGTCCACGGAACAGGACGAAGCTCATACGGAGACATTTTTAAAAACTCATCAACATCGGTCTTTAGAGTGTTGATTCGCATGCCGGCAAACGGCGTTTTATCAAATGATTCAAAATACTTAGCTGCCTCTTCTTCTCCAAGAAGCTCTTTCATCGTGTTCACATAGCTTTCAGGTAACATAAGAAATTCCTTTGCAATTAAATTTTATTTTAGGCTCTGGGCTTTATAGCCTTCCGCCAGAATATCAAGTTCTTTATTAAACCTCTCTAGCCCCTCTATGACTCCCTCGTTATATATCTTAAAGAATTCATCCTGAATCTTTTTTATCTCCCTCTTGTTGGCAACCTTGTATAAGTTCTGCATATTGGTAAGTATGTCCGCAACAAGATTAGCTTTATACTGAAATGAGTCCTGAGCGTCCATTATGACATCCCTGACTGCTGACATCTCACTGTCAAGCATGACCGTGGCAGCAGCTGCCTTTGTAAGTCTTTGACGCACAGGCTGCGGTATGTTGCCTTTGTACTTGTACTGAAGCGAATGCTCAATAGTTGCCCAGAAATTCATTGCAAGCGTTCTGATCTGAATCTCTGCTTCAATTGTCTTCGCTCCTTTTGAAGTATATACCGTATATTCAATAATAACATGATAACTTCGGTATCCGCTTTGCTTCATGTTATTTATGAAATCCTTTTCCTTAAGAATCTTCATATCCTCTCTTTTACGAATAAGCTCTACAACCTTCTCTATATCCTCAACGAACTGGCATATAATTCTTATGCCGGCAATGTCATGAATTTTATGATCCATCTCCTCAACGGAGATCCCCTTTTTCTGAGCTTTTTCAAGTATGCTGGAAATCTTCTTAACTCTTCCGTCCACCTGTTCAATCGGTGAATACTCACCTGCCGACCTGTACTCAAGCATTATGTGCTTGAATTTTAATACAAGCTCATCTACAGCAAGGTAATATGGATCAAGAATTTCCCTCCATAGTAATATCTCCATTCCCAATTCCTCCAATACATAAGTAAATCCATCATAATATTATATCATATTTCAATTACTTTTTACAGTCCCTCACTTAACATAAACGAGTCTTTCATCATACAATTCATCAAGAAAATAATATGGATTGATGGCACACTCACATTTATCATCAACATATATTCCAAAATGAAGATGACAATTAAATTTATCTTTTGTCCCCTCTTTCCCGTAACCGGTATTACCCATAAACCCGATTATCTGTCCTCCCTTAACGCTGTTACCTTCTTTTATACCCGGTGCATAACTGTTTAAATGTGCATAGTAATAATATATTCCGTTTTCACTACGAATACCAATTCTGTAGCCGCCAAGCTCTAACCAACCGCACTTTTCAACAACACCGTCGCATACGCTTACAACAGGAAAATAGCCGCATACATTATCCACATCGATTATATCGCACCCTTTGTGTTCTCTGTTACCCCCGTAAGTCCTTGCAGCGTTCCACGAATCGCTGTACACAATTTCATGATCATCATTTTCAAAGGTAACTACAGGGAAAAATCTCATTTCGTTTTTTATTTCTATGTACTTTCCACAGGCATTGTATAATTCCTTTATGTTGTTTTTTGCATAAAAACCAAGAATAAATTTATCAACAAATGATGTATTCCCGGTAATATTTAAGAGTTTTTCGGTAATATAGTTATCAACATCTTTATTTACATTTTTATAATTACTATTCACACATATCCACATGTAATCACACAAAGATAATTTATCAACATCCACCTGTGTGTAGCTAATTATATCCGCATAAACACTGTTATTGTATATATCAAAGTTTTTGACACATGACTGCTCACACAAATATTGCATACGAAGCGTACTTTTTAATACGCTGGTAAAAATAAAAACCAATGCACAAAAAAACATCTTGATTATTGCTTTTATAATTTTCTTTTTATTTTCTTTTCCCCTAATGCCACCCATTAACGTATGTCCGTTTTGTTGCTTATCTAATTATATGATAATGAATAAAAAAAACCACAAAAGAATAATCTTTTGTGGTCCTTTCATCGTACATAAAAATCTTAATAGTTAATATCTCCGTAAATGAACATGTGCAATGCATCTACATTTTCTTCAGTATATTTATCAAGCATAATAACCTCAAGGTACATATTTATGCTTTCAAAATATACACTTGCAAACTCAAAACAATTATCCATTGGAATTCTAAGTGTATCAAGATTATCGACTTTATATGACATAACAAGTGCGGCACACTTTACAAGTGTTGACGGATCAAGGTCAGTCTGCACATAATCAAGTACGGAATTAGCAAGCTTTGCAATCTCAAGATAATTAAGATCCTTGTACCTGTTAAATATCTGTGTAAGTACAGTTCGCTGTCTTGCAGTTCTTCCAAAATCATCACATCCGTAAATATCACTGTCAATCTTTCTTATACGTGAAAACCACAGACACTGACGACCGTCAAGATGAACCTTTCCTGCCGAAAGATTACTTCCTGAGCTTTCACACTTCATATTAATGTACTCTGCTTCCTCTTCGTTAATCTCAACATCAACTCCGCCAAGTGCATCTATAACAGCTTTGTAAGTATCAAACTGAACAACAATCGTGTAATCAATTGAAACTTTAAAGTTTTCCTCGATAGTTCTCTTGATAAGGTCAACTCCACCTGTACAATATGCAGCATTAATCTTATTATCACTATGTTCAGGTATTCTTACATACAAATCACGCATGATGGATGTCATCTTTACAGTCTTTTTTTCTTTGTTGATTGTAAAAATAATCATTGTATCGGAATTGCCGCGGTAATCCTGATCCGACTGTCCGTCTTCACCTAATAACAGAATGTTGACTACATTTTCATTATATCTTGCACTTCCCTTAATTGCATTGCTCCAGTCAATCTCATCCTGGTCAATAACTACCGCATCAGGAGCAGCGCTCTCAACGTAATCAAACTCTTCTTCCTGCTCTTTCTGGTTCGAAAAGTCAGTGAAGATTCCTAAAAATCTTCCTCCAAAATATAAAACCGGAAGCATTATAATAAATGTTATGCAAAAAACTATAATACTTACTTTTAACCATTTAGGAAGTTTTTTCTTCTCACCGGAATCTGTTATATCAAAATCTTCATACTCATCGGAATAATCGTATTCTTCTATATCATCATCTTCCGAGATTTCTTCGAATTCATCATCGTCTTCAATCTCTTCCCCATCCTCATCAAACATTCCATCCATGTTAAGGACGAACTCATCAGCTTTTTTTTCTTCCTTGGCAGACTTTTCTATTGGATCCTTCGGACCTTCTTCCATCTCCTGATTGACCTCTTTTGCAAGTTCATCAGCCAGACCTGCAAAATCAAAACCATCTATATTTAAATCTGTATTCTTATCATTTTCTTTCATACGTACACCTAAATTATTTGCTCAAAATCCTTATAATTATATCACAGCTCATATGATTTGTTAAGCTTGTATTTCAAGTTCACCTATACGCTTAATCAGCTCGACCGTGAAATCATACACGCGGATTGCGGATTCCATGTCCATGCGCTCATTAACCGTGTGAATATCCTTTATATCAGGACCATATGAAATAATATCAAGATCCGGCATTTTATCTTTTATCAGACCGCATTCAAGACCTGCATGAATTGCTGTAACAATCGCACTTTTGTGCTCTGTCTGTTCATACAAAGCCACCGCCGTCTCCCTCAATTTTGAGTCTTTCTCATACTTCCAGCCCGGATAGCTGCTGACTGCTTTTGCCGTGCCGCCAACACAATCCGCTGCTGTACATAGTCTGTCATAAACAGAATATTTGCAGCTTTCAACACTTGAACGAACTGAATGCACAAAAATAATACTGTCTTCTTTTGTCTCCATTATTCCAAGATTAAGAGATGTTTCGACAAGTCCCTCAATATCTGAGGACATCTTTATAACACCATCAGGTACAACCATTAAATATCTGATGATATTTCTCTCACAGTCGGTAGAAAATACTTTTTCCCACTCACCTTCCTCAAAAGAATATCTGATACACAAATCCGGTTCCGATGATGCAAGTTCCGCCTTAATAGTCTTTGTCACTTTATCTAAGCATTCTTCAATGCCACTCATTCTTTCATCCACGATAAGCTTTGCAAAGCTTGCGCATGGAATAACATTATCTTTATTTCCCCCACGTACACAGGCAAGATTAATTCTGAAATACTCTTTTCTTAATTCGTTAAGTATTCTTCCAAGAAGAATATCCGCATTGGTTCTGTTCTTGTCTATTTCGGACCCGGAATGACCTCCTTTTAATCCACCAACTTCAATAGTCATAAGCTTTCCTTTTGCTTCACAATAAGAAGCCTTAAGCTCGACATTAACATCAAGTCCGCCTGCACATCCGGTAAGAAATAATCCTTCATCTTCCGAATCAAGATTAAGCATATATTTTCCCTTAAGCACACTTGTATCAAGATTCTTTGCTCCATCCATACCAACCTCTTCGTCAGTTGTTATAACGACTTCAAGTGCAGGATGCATTAAAGAGTCATCATCAAGGATTGCCAAAGCATAAGCAAGGGCAATTCCATCATCAGCACCAAGTGTTGTGTCTTTGGCGAATATATATCTGCCATCGTTATTAAGACATAATCCCTGCTTTTCAAAATCATGATTACTTGTAGCTGTCTTTTCACAAACCATATCCATATGTCCCTGGATAATAACCGGCGAACATTCTTCAAATCCTTTTGATGCATCCTTATAAATGACAACATTCAGGCTTTCGTCCTGAATGTATCTAAGTCCCCTCTTTTTTGCAAACTCCACAAGCTTATCACTTATCTCCCTGTTGTTATATGAACCACGCGGCACCTCGCTTATTTTCTTA
>CACXFB010000058.1 GCA_902766825.1 uncultured Lachnospiraceae bacterium | reverse complement strand
GCATTAGCTTGATTAAATATTTTTGCCTCAACAATATTTTTCCATATTTCTTCATAATAATTTTGTTCTTTATCAATTTGAAATCCAATAACTTTAGAAGCTCTACTATGATTATCATATGAACTATAGAATCCTGTCGGAAGATGCTCTTGATTACATAAAACAAATCCAATACCTTGTTCAGATAATTGACATAAGAGTCTCGCAGATAACATAGTTGAAAGATTATCCATCACAATCAAAGAAATGTCATCTAATGGTATCCAAATATCTTTACCTTCTTTAGTAATAACCAAATTATTAAGTTTTACCTTTATTGATACTTCATTCTCGATTAATACAACTCTAAAAGCCATATATTTTCAACAGACATCATCTTTTTTATTGCCTGTAAACCTCCAATTTCCCAAACATACTCGTCATTCATTTGTTCCAGAACAAAAAAAGAAGCACCCGTCGGTGCTTCTGATTTCGGCATAAAGCCTTATTTTAGTAGATCTGAAACAAATTACGTGACTATAAAAATTTGTTATCTACAGTAATATTATATTGCCATAAGCACAAAATGTCAATACATTATCACTTTTCATCAGCAAATTACAGAAAATTCTTCATCTCCACACAAATAATGGTTCCCTAAAATATCCATTCGGTATTTTCGTATTATTTTTGTATTTCCAAGTCCAATACAGTTTTGTTTATTAAATTTTGCTTTATCAATTGGTTTTGTCTCTATGTAGTTTCTTTTTTTCGGCATTGTCCTTGACAAAAATCTTTCTTTAAATATTTTTCCATTTTTCTCATATTCAATTATATCATTCTTATAAAATGACATCTTAAAAACAAATCCCAATTCTTTAAGGTCTTCACGCGACTGTCCTGGTTGAATCATTTTTTCTTTTATAAGAGTTTCTGCATATGCCTCCTCATTAATAACATAATTATCACCTTCACACTTTACATCTGACTGTTTTACACCAACTAAATAATACTGTTCATTATTTACATTAAAATATACATCCATGCGATATGGCACAAGACTATCAAGAATTACTTTTTTACTGCCCTTTTCAAAACCATATTTATGAGAGATATCTATACAAGCACCAATCTCACCATCTATATACTTTAACTTATTAATACGTGGACCATTATGTTTCTTTGAATATTTTCTAACATAATCACCTGTTTCTTTTTCATACTGTACAAATGGATTATCTGCATCTGAATAATCTTTAAAAATTTGAACAAGATTTTCAAACGTTTTATAATCATTTTTATAAACAAGCAATTTTTCTTTATCACTTTCTTTGTCACTCAAAGCAAATTTTTTGAATTGTCCTATTCCGTCTTTTGTTCTAATATCAAATTTATTTATTTTATAAATCTTGTTATTAAATTTTCTTGAGCCATATATTGTCTGATTACAAAGTCCTCTATTGACTTTTTTATCAACCATATACCAGTATTTCACTTCTTTTTCAGCCCTCGTAATCTCCTCATGAATGTTTATCCACTTAATACCATATAGACAATCTGCATAAACCTTGTCTGTCATTTCCTCATTCCACATATTCTCATCAAGTATTTCACCTGTTTCAAAATCAATAAATTCTCCTTGAATCTTTCTATATGCTTCATATCCTAACTGTGAGTAAGCGATTAACATTGCATCAACTGCATGATGTGAATATCCATCATCTCTGTTTTTATCAAGTTTCAAATTCACTCGCATCTGATGAGTGAAACTTCCCTTTAAAACTTTAACTTTTGTATCTAACCCTTTTGCTTTAAAAAAACTATCCACAATATTTAAAACCACTCTTGATGCATATCTTGTATCATTAAGATTCCTGTTAATAAATCCTTTTAATACATCTATTTTTGTTATATCATCAACAAACAATAAATTAGATACCTTTTTACGCGAAATTTTATATTCTTTTTTAGCTGATAAATGTTTTACCTGCTCCTTGAAATGTTCATATGTCCATTTTCCATTTGAATGTGTCAAATAATAATATGGCGTTTGATTTCCTTTTTTCTGATTCTCTGTTCTATAAACCAATACCTTATTGTTCCTTGAATCATCAAATGAAATAGATCTTGGAATTATATGATCAATTTCAAACAATTCCGGATTATTAATTATATCTTGTGGATTAATTGTTCTACCAGAATACAAGCATATTCCATCCTGTTCATTCCACAATTTCAATTTTAATGCAAGCTGTTTTTGTGAACCAAAATCCGATGATGAAAGTTTTATGTTATATATTGTAGCTAATTTTTTCTCAATATACTCCATTTCTTTTTCATTAGTCTTTTGATAATCATTTATTCGTTTTTTCTCTTCGTCTGAGTTTTTATCACGTGGCATTTCAATGACTATTCCATCTAGTTTCTTATACTTCTTTAATATTGCATTTATAATTTTAAAAGATATTCTTACTGAACGCCTAACAACAGGATTATATATTTCATCGCTAATCACATCTACCGGTATATACTTAACCCCATTAAACTCCTCTGTTCTTCCCTTTGTTACACCCATTTCCGTCAATAATGTCATCTGCTCTTTAGGCTGTTCATACATTTCTGGTATTAATTCCTGCATAATTTTCAAAGAAAAAGACTGCCACTTACTGAATAACATACTGTTCTTTTTTCTGACACTAATCAAACAATCTATAATCTCATCTGTCAAGTTTAACTCAGACTCTTTAAATGCTTCAATTATGGATTCTTTATCTGTATTAATAGTTAAAATATAACCTATCTTATCTAATTCTTCACGTTCAAACTTATTTATATCTACTCCAAAATCCAATAAAGCTTTTCGCATTTTATTGTAAACCTCAAATTTATGAAAAATCTCTTTTTCACTTTTATCTATACGAGCCCCCTGAAAATCATCTATTTTTTCTCCAATTGCTACTGAAATTATTTTTCGCATGTTAATGGTATTACTATTCTTTACATTATCGACAATATTTCTTTTTTCACTTTCCAAAAGTTTTCGTCCATTAACAGTTAGATTATTTAAATCATTTAATAAATTATATTCCTGTGCTGTATATGATGCCGAAGCAGCTCTTAATTCATTTTCATATACGCTACATTTTCCTATTAATTTCTCAAATATATTTTTTTCTGTTATATAATTTCCATCCAAACCTATCCTAGTAGTATACTTTCCATAATCAGTTCTAGACTTTTCATTTCCAGGACCTTCATAATATTTTCTTTTTCTATTAAATATAATCATAAACTCATCACAGAACTGTTCTGTTAAAATATTATGATATTTTCTTTGAGTCTCAAATATACACTGTATTTCTTTTCTATATGCTCCTGTTGTAAATACATTAGACAAGTCCATTATTTCACCATCTATAGTGACTTGAGTTTGTCCACGATATTTCCCATTTTCAGACAGCCTCTTTTTTTGTATTTCACACGGATAGTTTTTTTCCAACTCCTTTGCATTCTGTTTTAATCCATTTGCATATGAACTTGATCCCTTAACTGAATCATCAGTTGCATCCTCCAAATATGAAATACCACGATGTTTTAAATAATTAATCAATATTAAATACAACTCATCCATTGATATGCATTCTCTTAATGCAGCCACTTTAATATCAACAATATCTGTTCTATTATACTGTGGAATTGTGAGCTCATACTTTCTCCATAATTTCTTAAAGTCACTTATTCTGTTTCTTTTTCTGCTATTTAGTCTTTTTGAATGACGCATTGATCTCCTCAATTGATTAGATGCTGCTGATGCTTCCTCAAAAATATCTGAAGATGCTTCTACAACTTTTTCCGTTTCTGTATCAACAACTGCCATTCCCACTGATGCAACTCCAATATCTAATGCTAAAATGTATCCCATATTTTTTCTCCTTTAACATGAATTTTTAAATATATATTACATTATTTATGGCTAAATAATATTGTATCTTATAACATTGAAAACAATTATGTCTTTCCCCCATACATCTCCCTCATCCTTTCCCCAATCTCTCTCATCCTCTTAACCACCACATCCGGGCTTTCGATTACAACACCCGTTCCAAGGGCTATTACCCAGCCAAGGAACTGGTCGCTGACGTAGACATCCACGCAGGTTCGAAAATGCTCGTCGTCAACCTTCTGGATTGGAATGTCCCTTCCGAATTGATCGATCATTACATTTGAAAATCTATTTTCACACACAAGTATCACCTTATGTTTTGTTCCGCCATACATTCTGAAATGATTCTTTGTGTAGACTTCACGGTCTAGCTTCTTGTATTCTTCCTGGCCAATTCGTTCGTTGTCATTCTCCGTTGTGTAAAGCATCTTGTCCACGCGGTAATGCTTGAACTTGTCTTCCACTTCGTCATAACCAATTAGATAATAATTCTCGCTGTCCCACGCAAGCCCCCATGGGCTTATATCGTACCAGGCACCGTCGTGATGCATATGCTCTTTCTTATCTACACCCCAACCAAAATATTTAAAATTAATTCTGTGATTGTTATGAATTGCTGACTGAATCGTATCTATATTGTAGAATATATTTTCATTCATCGTCCTGATTCTTCCAGACACGATAACATCTCGTTCTAAAAGTTTGGCATCATGACGACTCACGTTTTTCTCAAATTTTTTAATCAGTTCTTTGGATTTCTTTTCGGTAATAAACCTAGAAGATGCTATCGCATCAATAATAAGACGCAGCTCCGCCGGTTCGTATTCCCTGCTGCCGCAATAATAATAGTTCGACCTTCCCTGTCGCTCCGTAATTATATCTATCCCAAATCTATTCAGATCTTCTATGTCAGTGTATATGCTCTTCCTCTCGGCAGTTATATCATACTTTTCAAGTTCTTTGATAATATCCTTAACCGTAAGCATATGATTCTCATCAGTATTCTCATACATGATTTTTGCAAGATATAGAAGCTTTAACTTTTGATTCTGACCTTTCATGGACACCTCCTATTATTATCAAGTTATACTTCTCAATGTTTATCAACCACATAGGTAAATTATACCACTTTGAGTAATTTATTCAATATATTATTGTAAAATATGCATAAATTTCATTTAATTTTTAAAGATGTTCTAAACACCTTAAATCTCTTTTGGCAAATTTCTTAGATTTGCCTCAGTTTTTATACACTTGCATTTTATTCTATAACATGTCCAATAAAAATACCTCGTTAGAATCGTTACTCTTTATTCACAGCGAAGCAGAAAGTATCCGGTCAATTCGTCTCACAGAAATACTCCGAATACTTTGCTGATATCCGGACATATATTGAAACCTGTTATCAGAATGGTGTGAACAGTTTTAAGGCCCTCAGCCGCCTCACCGCCAGCAATCCATACCCCCTTAAAGAGTTATCAGGCGAAGCATAAACTTCGCCTGATTATGATGTATAAAACCTGATTGAGATGTAAATCCATATTATGAAATCAAGACATTACCAATTGTCAGGATTGAGGCTAATCTTCCGTCCAAAACAGGTCGTTAAGCGTTTTGTTCAAAACCTTACATATCTCAATACATAGTGAAATGCTCGGGTTATAATTGCCGGATTCGATGAGTCCAATAGTCTGCCTGGTCACTCCGACAGCATCCGCAAGCTGCTCCTGTGTCATGTCATTTTCGACACGTGCTACTTTCATTCTCTTGTTCTTCATATGCTCATTCCTCTTTTTCTAAGTTCTTATCAGCCTTTTTCTCGGAAAGTTTCATTAAGCCAAAGAACATCAGATAGAAGGGAATTCCCCATCCCGCTGCGAGGAGCAAAGCCGCAATCAATCCCTTGGGATCAAAAACACCATCATGGAAATAGTATTCAAACCCCACAAGTGCACCGAAAAATAATGAACCGATAAACGTTCTTACTGCCAGGCTCTTCTTAGTATTCTTTTCTTTCTTTCTGCTTCCGAAAATGAGCAGACCTTCCGAAAATGAATGAATCGTGATATAGATTGCAGCCGGAAGCCAGATCACAATGTATGAAAATACCCACAGAAAATACGCTTTGTCTATTAACAGAATATATAGCAGTTCACCGCTTAAAACAGTCCAGAACATTGCCATAAACGCATTAGACCTTGCCTTATTTGATAGTTCTTTCAGCATGTCATCCTTCTCCTTCACTAGCAGTGTGCCATAGCGGAGTTCCTCCGTAAGCCACACTGCTGCTCCAATCACCAGGATACATATTTCCAGCATGTAAACCATAAACGGCAAACCCATCACTATCTTAATAATTAGAAACACCAGATCCAGGATTCCTAGAAGTGGAAATACTTTTGCGATCAGCTCATTTGATCTCTTTTGGATTCTTTCATCCACTTTTTTCTTTTTCATGAATAGCATTTTATTATCTCCATATTTGAAAACAGTTGATTTTGTCCGCAAACGGTGGCCGCCCGTCTGCCTGTATAATGAATATAACATAACAGATTGCAAAATGCAATATATATATTGCATTTTGCAATCTAGCAATTAGTTGTGCAAAGCATAAGGTTCCTACACTCTCTGCAAATATATTCATTACTATCAGTGATACTATACTCTTACATTCAAACTATTGATTGTTTATTTTTCCTCCTCTTACGTATACAATTTTTCTTGCACAGGGGCATTTATGAGGTCTGGCCTGTCGTGGCAGTATTTTTCCTCACTCGGGAACACCCTCCTAAATATTGTACCGGAGTATCAGTAATGATTCGGACATTCTTAATTAAAGCTCGTATACCAATACATCATTTTCCTCATAAGGCCCCTGCTCACTCTATCTACTTCCAATATAAAACCGGAGCCCTGTCGGACTCCGGTTTTGACTTGTTAACCATAGAATTATTTATTTGTTTACATCCTGTAATTGTTCTATTGCACTGCCGCAATGAGGACATTCATTTCCCCATATTCTTGTTAAGTGTTTGCCACATTCCGGGCAGCGGGCATATTTTGCATGAATAACAACGCCTGCAATCACACACACGATAGTCCCTGCCATAAAGACCGCAGCCATGCTTTCACTATGTATGCACGTTATACCTATCACCCAGAGAACAAATCCCGCAAACATTACTGCAACAGACAATCTGTTGTATTTCATCGGAGACATCATAACTACCACCATCCTTTTTTTGCTCACTTTAATCCCGCTTACATTCCTGCAAGCTTATCTCTTACAAGCATCAGTGAATATCCAAGCAGATTCCTGCCTTTCCATTTACTTACATCATACCTCTTCTCGTCTTTCATGGCAAGGCCGATTCCCCAGATTATATCGGCAACGGCACATTCTGCGAGTGTTGCGTCTCCTGTTGCAAGAAGCTTTGCCTTTAACTCTTCATTTTGTGAGAACTTTGCAAGCAGACCTTCATATACAATTATCTGGCGCATTCCGTCCCACACTTTATCGTCGTACCCTGACACAAGGCGCCCTAAGTTTTTGATTACCGCCACATTGGAATTTTGCATTATCTGCGCCGCAATCGCTTCATCGCCAAAGACCTTCGCCTTTGAATACATCATGTACTGCTCCATCGATGAAAATGTTGTTCCTTTCACTTCAAATTCAGAGCAATACCAGTTACTTAAATATCCGTTTATTTCATCCGGATTATGAAAACATACTATCTCTTTCATACTTTTCCCACCTTCTTTACTG